>VGGM01000059.1 GCA_016868515.1 Bacteroidota bacterium
GAGAGAAGTGACCTTGTAGAGAAGCTGACCCCGGTGTTCCAGGATTATTATGAGATTATTTCGCTGAAGCGCGAGAAGGTAGCACTGGTTTACAAATCACAACTGGCTAATGGCACTCTTACGGATCTGCTGAAAGCTAACCGCGAGAGGGACAGGTTCCTGCAGTACACTTCCGTTGGGATTCACCGCGACGATCTGGAGTTTATGATGGAAGGATATCAGGTAAAACACCTTGGTTCACAGGGTCAGCAGAAGTCCTATCTGGTGGCCCTTAAGCTGGCCAAATTCGGGTATATTGCAGCCATGACCGGTATTACACCCCTGCTTCTTCTGGATGACCTGTTTGATAAATTTGATGCCGACAGGGTAGAACAGCTTGTAAGACTGGTTGGGAGCCACCGGTTCGGACAGATATTTATTACCGACACTCAGCAGGACAGGTTACTGCGCATACTTGAAGGATCGACTGTTGATTTCAAACTCTTCACGATTGGGCGCGAAGGGGTTGAAGAGATTATTCAGAACGGAAAGAATGAGAAGAAGCAGGACACAAACACTGGCTGAGGCTTTGGCCGACTATATAGCGGCAATGAAGATAGAAAGTAAGCTGAAGGAGGTTTCAGTGGTGGAGTCATGGTCTGAAATAGTTGGAAAGGTCATTGCCTCAAAGACAACCTCGTTATTCTTCAAAAATGGAAGGCTATATGTCACTTTGAAGTCTTCCGTTATCAGGAATGAACTTTTAATGATAAGAGAAAGCCTGCGGATAAAAATCAATGAAAGGGCCGGAGA
The DNA here is from genome assembly GCA_016868515.1 of Bacteroidota bacterium. Lineage (GTDB taxonomy): Bacteria > Bacteroidota > Bacteroidia > Bacteroidales > VadinHA17 > SLNP01. The sequence continues at coordinate 793 of VGGM01000059.1, forward strand.
GGAGATAGTGAAGGAGTTAGTGATCAAGTAGTGACCAGAGTGAGGGAGTGCCAGAAGTGCCAGAAGTGACCAGGGATGTCAGTTATGGTTTTGTTATTATGGGTGCCACTGAGCGGTACTTTTCTCAGGCAGGAGGGGAACCTGTTACAGGCTAAGATCAATGGTGAATCCCTTATCGGAGGTGAATCTGAAAGCTGAGTCCCTGTGGGTTAGGATCACCCTGCTTCCGGCAACGGAGAGCTTTACCTCGCCTGTTCTGTCTGCCTGCCTTATCCATGATGCCAGGAGGAATGCCTTCTCAACTCCGTCGCCTCTTCCGAAGTTCCATACCTCATCGGGTTGAGCAAGTCGCTGCCCCGGGTATATTGAGCTATTACCGAGTTTACTTATGGTTTCGAATACTTCGGGTATTTCCATGCCTGAAAAGTTCTCAAATGCAACCGGGTTTCTTTCTATGGCGGCTTTTATAAATGGCCTCCAGTCAATGAACTCCATCGATCTGGAAACATAGAGAGTAAGGAGAGATAATTCCGAATATGGTGCACTTTCTCTTATTTTTCTCTCTATAGAATCTCTGGTGTCGGAGGTTTCAACGGAGGGATATTCGTTTTGCACGAATCTCTTTGCATTCTGGTCAGGTAGCCATGGTTCCGTGCGCAGGAAATCCTTAAGTTCGACAAACATGGTAACGGGTATGATTCTCTCCACATCGGGAATGCTTTCCCTTATCTCCTTAAGAATGCATTCCGGACTCTTGCCGGTGCACCTGTCGAGAATCTCCTCAAGTTCATTTATAAGTATTCTGTCGCCGATGGGACTGACCGAAAACTCATCGCCGTCAATCTCGTTTACAAGATTTGCTCTCGATTCGAGCGCAACATTATATCTGCTTGAATGCTCATATTCGAATAGTTTTTCAAGTGTAATGTATCTGCTTTTTGTGCCGTAGTCATCGCGATACTGAAACAATGATTTGTAACCCTTAAATCTCAGGAAATTGATGAAGACATGCTTATTAAGCTCACTGACCAGGAATTCATTCAGTTTATTTGTAAAATGCTCATATGCTTCGGGTGAGATTGAAGCCTCCTCATAAACTGTATGGATATGCCCGGTGATATGGGTAACAATGGTTACCTTCTCGTTTTCAATTGCCCGCCTGGCTTTTGCAGAAAGACTGGTTCCGTTGAACCACATGTTCTTAGTAACTATCCTGCGGTTGTTGGTAATTATGCTTTCCTTACCGATAATAAAGTTCTGTGAGTGCAAGGGGGTGGCCATCAGGAAAATGTCATAGAGACTCACTTTACCTATAACGAACATTGCTGCTGCATAAAGTGCGGAAAGAGACACACATTCACCTGCGCCGGCGGGAAATGAAGGCTTGAAGCGGAAGGCATTCATAGCTTCTATTGTTTCGGTCTTCCAGTAGGGTATAACATCATCATTGTACTGGTCGAGTCCGAAATGCTTCCGGATGTCAATGCTGAAGTAGTATTTGTCGCCTTCATAACCGAAAAGGGCATTCGACTGCTTCAGCAGGTTCATGTCAAAAAAATCCCTGAATCTTTCAATTTCCCGCGATTTGGTAGTAAGTCCCCAGGTGGAAAGATCAAGGTTGAAGATGTAGTTCTGTATAATAAACTGCTTGATTCTGTTTACCTTGTAGGTGAAGCTTCTCCGATCTATATCCCTGAACCACGGGTCATCTCTCCATCTCCAGATTTCAGGCGAAATAATATTTGACAGGACAAGGGGGTAGAATAGTTCGGGAAAAATAAAAACCTCCATGTCTGAGAGGGTGAAGGCTGAAGAGTATTTCTCGAGTGTTTTCTTGTCTGTGAAATCAGGCTGGATCATAATATAATATTCGGTTACTTATTATCCGGGAAAAGTTCACAAAGAAAGAAAAATCCCTGCTAATAGAACCGCTCAATACCCGAGAAAAAGAAATTCGCCTCCTTTTCGGCATTTTCATTGCTGTCGGAACCATGAACTGCATTCATCCGTGTCGAGACGGCAAATGCCTTCCTTATGGTTCCTTCAGCAGCCTTTTCCGGATCAGTCGACCCAAGCAGCCGCCGGAACTCTTCAACCGCATTGGTATGAAGGAGTATCATTACAACAACAGGCCCCGATGTCATGAATTTAATCAGCCCGTTGAAAAAATCCTTACCCTTGTGAACCTCATAAAAAAGGCTGGCCTGTGGTATAGTGAGTTTTACCATTCGCATCGCTGCTATTTCAAAGCCTGCTTCGTTTATCATAGCCAGTATCGGGCCGGTCTTGCCTGTTCGTACCGCGTTGGGCTTGATTATTGCCAGTGTGTAGTCCTTATACATCTGATTATCTGTTGCTTTTACCCGGCTGGTCGGTCGTAAGAAGATTATTTCATATCTTTAGCCACCAAATTCCAGCCGGATGGTGAATTCAGGTAAATATATAAAAAAACTCAGAGAATTGACAGACTCCTCGGGGAACATTCTTCTGGTTTGTCATGTTAACCCCGACGGCGATGCCATTGGATCGATGCTGGCCTTTTGGCACTATCTGAGCAGTACCGGGAAGATCGTAAACATGCTTTCACCAAACTATCTCCAGGAATTCCTTTTATGGATGAATGGTGCCGAAAATATCAATATTTATCTGAGAAACAGGAAGAAAGCTGTAAGGATGATAAATGAGGCAGGATTAATTATATTCCTTGATTTCAATCAGCCTTCAAGGCTGGGTGAAGCTGAGAGGGCCATAATAAACTCACCGGCAGTTAAGGTAATGATTGACCATCATGTTGATCCACATACCTTTGCCGATCTTATTATTTCCGACACCTCCTGCTGTGCTACCGCAGAACTTATTCATGAGATCGTAACCGGCCTGAACCGGGGACCATATTCTTCAACAGCCTACGATGAAGCATTATATGTTGGAATAATAACAGATACCGGCAACTTTGAACATGGATCCTTCACAGGAAATACACTCAGGATAGTAGCCTCTCTTATCGACTCTGGTGTTGACAGGGAGAAGGTATTCAGCATGATCTACAACAATTTCTCGGTCGACAGGATGAGGCTGCAGGGCCTTGCCCTCTACTCCAGGATGAAGATTATAGAAGGAACCCCTGCTGCCTGTATCTGGCTGACGAAGGAAGATCTTATTAACCACAGTTATGCCAAAGGTGACACTGAAGGGTTTGTAAATATGCCTCTCTCAATAAAAGGTATTTCCGTAGCCGCCCTCTTTGTGGAGAAGGAGGGCTTTATTAAAGTCTCATTAAGGTCACATGGTAGTTTTTCCGTTAATGATTTTGCTGTAAGGTATTTTAACGGGGGTGGTCATAATAATGCTGCAGGTGGCGAGTTCTATGATACACTTGACAAGGCACTCGGATATTTTGAAGATTCCATAAGAAATGAACTTGCCGGAATATAGAGAAAGCTTCCTCTGCCTGGCCGGAGTCGTGATTACTACTGCCGTAATATCAGTTTCATCATGCCGTTCAGGGGAGAGAGAAGAGAGGATAGCAGATCAGCTTCCGTCAAAGGCCGAACTGGAGGAGGTTAACCGGTATCTTGTCAGGAAGGATCGCGAGCGGATTGAAAACTACATCGAGAGAAAGAAGCTCGCAATGGAAATGACCAGAACCGGTTTGTGGTACGGAATACTTGATTCCGGAGCCGGTGACACAATAAAAGAGAATGATATTGTGTTAATTAAATCGCAATGCACCCTTCTTGACGGAACTGTTGTCTACACAGGTGAGGAACGGGGCACAACCAGAATCAGAATAGGAAGGAGTTCTGTCGAATCGGGCCTTGACGAAGGTTTGCGGATGCTCAGGGGCGGAGGTAAGGCTCTCTTTATTCTGCCATCATACCTGGGGCACGGGCTTCTGGGTGACGGTAATAAGATTCCATCCCGTGCCATTCTTGTGTTTGAGGTTAGTATAATAGGGCATAATGATAAGATGTATTGATTTAATAACTTGATTATGAATGTGAAACTGAAAGTAATCGTAGCAATGATGATAGTATCGGCAGGACTTGTATCCTGCGATATTGAGAAGAAGATGATTGAGGCTGAGGAGGGGCTGATACGTGATTATATACAGCAGAACAGTATTACCGTTCAGCCGACCGCCTCGGGACTCTATTACATTGAAACACTGGCGGGCGCAGGTGAGAATCCTGATGATGGAGATATCGTAGGGGTTTATTATACCCTCTGGTTCCTCACGGGTGAGAAGCTCGCTGAACTAATTGAGGGAGAACCTTTTGAATTTACAATAGGTGAAGATCAGGTTATTGCCGGGTTTGAAGAGGGTATAAGGCTGATGAAGCATGGAGGCAAAGCAAAACTTGTTATCCCTTCAAAACTTGCATATGGCCGAACAGGTGATCCGTGGGGTATTATCCCCGGCTACACACCTCTGCTCTATGAGGTGGAGCTGAAGACACTCTCGGTAGGTCCCGGAAAATAGTGGAAGGAAAAGAAACAGGCCCGGACATCTGACCGGGCCTGTTTCTGACACTCCTACTTAATCAGAGCATCAACAGGGATTCTCTTTCCCTTAAGCTGTTCCTGGTATTTTGGCCAGTCATTGGTAAGAAAATCATTCATGAGTCTGGTTGCTTCTTCGATTGCTGTGTTAACACCATCGACCTGGGTTCTCTCTGTTGAGGTTAATTCCCTTGTTGTGGAAGAGAGAATACGGTAGTTGTTGATTTTGGTGAATAGTCCCTCCGGCCTTCCTGAAAGGCTTCTTTCAGATGCAGTGTATTTGTCCCTCAAAGGATTATGAACATCCTTTAACTCTTCTGCTATGCGGGTATCAATACGTGTATATTCATCAACCTTTGTTATAAGAGTGCTGCAGTCGTTGAACTTCTTGTACAATTCGTTAAGAGAGTTGATTTTTGGGATGTATGTTTCAGCCTCAGCACTGTTCCTGGCCGCTATTGTCAGGTCGATTGCCGGCATCCTCGGATCTCCGGATACTGTTATTTCAGTAACTGATGATTCTCCACCGAGTGACATTCTTACCTGGTATTTGCCAGGCAGAACCCTTGCACCTCCGGCACCACGTGCCATTGCCTGCTGAGCTGCCTGTCCCCGTACCTGCTGATCGGTGGTTTCTCTGGGTATCATCCCTGCCAGGGGGATTCCATCCCGGTCAAATCTCCATGCAAAGCGGTTGAATCCTTTTCTGGCAGTCACTTCAATATTCCTTATTACAACTCCTTTTTCTGAAAGTATCTCCACTTTGAGCTGCTCTCCGGTATCATCATTTACATATGCCGTAAGCATGGCAGCTATTGGTCTGTTTGCTCCCTCGAACATAGCATCTGCCCTGAAATAGTATCCGGGGTTGTTGCGTGTGTTGGCCATAACAGCCAGAGGCGGATCAATGGCCTTAACCTTGCTGTTGAGGACGGCACCCGAAGTGCGTGCAACCTCCCGCAGTGGTCTGATGTCATCAAGTACATATATTGCGCGACCGAATGTTCCGATAACCAGGTCGTGCTCTCTGGGATGAATTACAAGGTCGTAGGTTGATACTGTAGGATAACCATTTACCCACTTGTTCCATATCTTTCCTCCGTCAAAGCTTGCATACAGGCCAAATTCGGTTCCGGCAAACAGAAGCTTCGGTTCAACGGGGTCCTGCACAAAGCAGAGCACATAGCCCCATACCTTTGTATCATCAATTAATCTCTCCCATGTCTTCCCGAAATTCCTGGTTACATACAGATGTGCACTGTTATCGCCGGTCCTGTAGTTGTTGAGTACAACAAATGCTTCTCCTGCAATGTGTAATGAGGCAGTAATCTGAGGTATCCATGAATTCGCAGGGGCTCCTTTTATGTTAGGCGTTGTGTTGGTCCATGTCTTTCCCCCGTCAGTGGTAACCTGGACATTTCCGTCGTCGGTACCTGCCCATATTACGTCCTTCTGAACTGGTGAAGGTGAGATGGTTAAGATGGTAGTATGTACCTCAGCTCCGGTGGCATCAATAGTCATACCTCCGCTTCTGTTGGAATTCTGCTTTTCAGGATTATTTGTTGTAAGGTCAGGTGATATCTTTGTCCAGGTGTCGCCCCTGTCGGTGCTCTTGTGCACAAACTGGCTTCCGAAATAGATCGTATTGTTATCGAACGGATCCTGTGCAAGAGCTGAATTCCAGTTAAACCTCAGCCTTTCATTTGGTACGGCAGAAGGCCTGATGCTGGTGGTGGCACCGGTTTGCAGGTCAACCCTGCGCAGGGCACCTCCCTGTGACTGGGCATAACAATAACGCGGGTCTCCGGCTACCGGCATGGCGTCAAATCCATCGCCACCAATAAGGAATTCCCAGTCTTCATTGATTATACTCCCTCCCCATTTATATGCGGGACCTCGCCAGCTTCCGTTGTCCTGCAGGCCACCATAAATGTAATAGGGCATTTCCATGTCAACAGTTATATGGTAGAACTGCCCCAGGGCAAGGTTCATAATGTGTTTCCATGTCCTGCCCATATCATAACTGATTGCAAGTCCGCCGTCATTGCCCTCGATTATATGCCTAGGGTTGGCTGGATTTATCCACCATGCATGATGATCGGAATGAACGGTTCCTGCAATCCTGTAAGGAAATGTCAACCCACCGTCTTCGCTCATTCCAACACCGGTATGAATGGTGTATAGCCTGTTCTCGTTAGTCGGGTCAATGTGTATTTCAGCATAATAGAAAGGTCTTCCTCCGATTCCCTGTTCACCTCTCTTTTCCCATCTGAAGCCGCCATCGGTTGAACGGTAAATTGCACTCGGCTTTGATTCAATATAGGCATAAACGTATTCAGGCCTGTTGGTCGAAATTGC
>VGGM01000060.1 GCA_016868515.1 Bacteroidota bacterium
TACCCGCAATAAGGGAATTGATCCTGCCGGGATTGACGATGTGATGCTTGGATGTGCCAATCAGGCAGGAGAAGATAACCGCAACATCGCACGTATGGCATTGCTGCTGGCAGGTTTACCGGAAACAGTACCCGGAGTGACAATCAACAGGCTCTGTGGTTCAGGCATGGACGCCATAGGTAGCGCAGCAAGGGCTATCAGATCGGGAGAGGCAGAAATAGTGATTGCCGGCGGAGTTGAGAGCATGTCAAGGGCTCCATTCGTAATAGGAAAGGCTGATGAGCCATTCTCACGAAATGCTGAAATGCATGATACAACCATCGGCTGGAGATTCATTAACGATGCTTTTAACAAGCTGTACGGAACTGACAGCATGATTCAGACTGCGGAGAATATTGCAGCACTATATAAAATCAGCAGAGAGGATCAGGACATATTTGCCATGCGGAGTCAGGAGAAAGCTTCGCAAGCCCAGACGCTTGGTTTTTTCGGACCGGAAATGATACCGGTAACAATTCCGCAGAAGAAGGGTGATGCTTTGGTGGTTGACAGAGATGAGCATCCAAGATTGACATCACTGGAAAAACTGAGTTCATTAAAGCCAATTACGGGAGTGAATGGCACTGTTACTGCCGGGAATGCATCGGGTGTGAATGACGGAGCCTCAGTGCTTCTGATTGCGTCAGAGTATGCAGTTAAGAAATACAAACTCAGCCCTGCAGCAAGAATAAGAGGCATGGCAGTGGCTGGTGTCTCCCCTGCGATCATGGGTATGGGACCTGTGCCGGCCACCATGAAATTAATGGCCAGGACCGGACTTACCATCAATGATACAGACATTATTGAACTCAATGAGGCATTTGCAGCACAGGCACTTGGCTGCATCAGGGAGTTGGGACTCTCCGATGATGACCCGCGTATTAACCGCCAGGGAGGCGCTATTGCAATCGGACACCCTCTGGGTATGAGCGGAGCACGCATCGTTACAACTGCGTTTCATCAACTGCAGCGTACCTCCTCAAACATAGCACTCTGTACAATGTGCATAGGAGTTGGCCAGGGAATATCAATTGTGATTGAGAGGGTCTGACCCAAAGCGGGCAGGTATGGCTGCAACTGGCTTGAAAAGCATTGGAAACTACAAATCCTTGATAAGTGTGTTGATTCCGGGTGATGACATGGTGGTTTCATAGCCACTGAGCATTTTTGCCACCTTTTCATATTCGGCATTCTTCAGGACTGTTGGATGTTCAATTCCTTTCTTTTCAAGCTTATTGAGAACGAATGCAACAGAAAGAGCATTAATATCCATTCCGGGCTGATACACCCTTTGCTTTTCCTGGTCGCTGACTACCTGAACAACCAGACCGGTCTCATTCAGTTCATGAAGGATCTCGCTTGAGATTCTGACAGGAATTCTCAGGTTGGCTGCAAGGACCTCAGAACTTACCGGCTCTTTACCGGTCTGGAAGTTTCTTATAATTGAGTTGAGAAGAAGTATTGTGAGAATCTTTCTCTGAAACAGGCTTAAATTGACTGTATCGGCTTCATATTCATACTTAAGCACATTCTGGTTGGCGAAGGCGAGTTCGGCCCCGAGAAGTACAATCAGCCAGCTGGTTTGGATCCATACAATAAAGAGGGGAAAAGCTGCGAAACTCCCATAGATCGCACTTAGCCTGGTAATGCCCAGTTGCAGGTCGATGTAAAGCCACTGCACGACCTGCAGGAGGGTACCTGCGATAACACCGGCAAGGAATGCAGACCCGAACTTCACCTTTGTATTGGGAAGGACGATATAGGTCAAGGTGAGCACCAGCCACCAGATAATGTAGGGTGAAAGCTGAAGCAGCAGTTTAATCAGCGGTTTGAACGTTTCTAGAATCGGGGCCTGATCCATATAGGCAGTGAGCTGAGTAGAGATGAAGACAGTTATGCTGCTTGAAAGGATAAGGAATACCGGTGCGATCAGCATTATTGCCAGGTAATCGGTGAATTTCCTGACCCAGAGTCGCGACTGTCTTACCTGCCAGATATGGTTGAATGAACTCTCAATGTGGTCGAGAAGCTGCATAACCGACCAGAAGAGGATTATCACTCCCACTCCGGCCATATATCCGCCCTTTGTGTCCTGCAGCGCATTCTTTGCGTTTGATAAAACCCAGCCAAGCACCTCCTGGTGAGACTGAAATTCCTGGGAAATCTCTTTCTCCAGCTCACCCTCAAGGCCGAATCCCTTGGCAATTCCAAACGCTATTGCCGCCATGGGTATAATTGAGAGCAGTGTATAGAAAGTCAGTGAGGCGGCCCTGAGCTGTACCCTGTCCTGCCTATATCCCCTGGCCGCGAGAATAATGGTTCTCAGGTATTTAATCAGTATGCCTTTTCTTTTTGATGCCTGAGAAAGGCTTGTATTCCACACAGCATTGTTTACTTCCCTCAGCTTGTCGAAGAACCACCTTACCGGGTTACCCATATCAGTTGTATTTTTTTACGGTTGAATGCCTTAACAAATATACAAATTGAAGATTAATGAAGTGCGTTCAGTAGTTGTGGATTATGACATAATAAACATTATCTTCATACCGTTCAGAAACAGAATTGGTTTCAAATATCCATTATTTCCTTTAAAGCCATATGGACCTGAAGAGAATAAGTAAGCCTGTACTCTTACTGAATGAACAGATATGCCGTGAGAACATTGAAAGGATGGCATCAAAAGCAGCCGCTGAAGGTCTGCTTTTCCGGCCTCATTTTAAAACCCATCAGTCGATTGAGATCGGGAAATGGTTTCGCGAGTCGGGTGTGAAAAGAATAACAGTATCATCGCTCACTATGTGCAGGCATTTTATGACTGACGGCTGGGATGATATAACCGTGGCCTTTCCGGCAAATCCAAGGGAAGTTGAGGATTTCAGCAGGGTTGGAGGAAGTATTAACCTGAATGTGCTGTTCTCCGACTATGAACAGTTAGTGGCATTTGCCAAGGGCTTTGATTCTTCAGCAGGTGTATTCATAAAGATTGACACAGGTTACAGGCGGTCGGGCATCGACTGGAATCACTATCCGGATATTCTGCGAATATGTGATTATCTGAACCTGAATAACCATCTTCGCATAAAAGGGTTACTAACCCATTCAGGGCATACCTACTCTGTAAAAGGAGTCAACAATGTAATTGATATCTATTGCGATACTTTGCATAAACTGCTACATACCAAAGAGATAACTCCCGCTGACAATCTACTGCTCTCTATAGGAGACACGCCTTCCTGCAGCATCGTAAAAGACTTCAGCGGGATTGACGAGATAAGGCCTGGTAATTTTGTTTTCTACGACCTGATGCAGGCTGAAATCGGGTCGTGCAGTGAATGCAATATTGCCGTTGCCCTTGCAGCCCCTGTTGTTTCGCTGAACCGGAACCGGGGTGAGGCTGTCGTCTATGGTGGTGCTATTCACCTTTCAAAGGAGTTCATTACGGACTCAGCCGGCAGGCGTATATTCGGTAAAGCTTTCAGGCTTCACCCTGAAGGCTGGGATATTAATGACTCACTTGGAAATATTGTATCTGTTTCGCAGGAACACGGGATTCTGGTTCCTGATGAAGAAAACAGCATTCGCATTAAACCCGGGGATCTTGTAGCCATCCTTCCCGTTCACAGTTGCCTTGCATCCGATCTTATGAAAGGATACCACACAATTTCAGGAGATTCAATTAACGATGTGTGCGGGAAATAGTCAAACCATTACCCGGTATTACAGTACCGGCAGGATATTGCGCCTTCCGTGAATAGCCCTGTAAGTTGAAAAGAGGGATATCCTGAAGAGCCAGAGCAGTAACAGTGAGGCTCTGGACGAATCAAGAGCGATCTCCATCCTCTCCCTGTACCTGATGTATATCGCCGCAAAAAGCCCCTGTATTCCCAGCCATGAAATACGGTTGTAGGTTCTCACGAGCCTTACGGTGGCAGAGAAAGAATTAAAATCTGTTACCTTATCGCAGAGGATGCTCAGATTCTCAATTCCCTGTTTGATTTTCGAAATATACTCGGAGTTGGCTTCAACCCCATCGTGAATGAGTGCCGAATCGACATGCAGAATTCCAATACCGGCCTTCTTCATCTGGTATCCAAGCAATGTATCTTCGTGTCCGTATTGCCTGAGTTCTTCATTAAAACGGATTTTCATGAATAATTCCCTTAATATCATGAAATTAAATCCGGAGAAACTGGCATGTGGGTGTTTATTTCTTTCAGCAGCCCTTCGCTGTTCCCGCTTCCTGCCATATTTCCACCTCAGCATTTTATCAGGGTCGGCTGGCGGAAGAACGGGATACATAATACTCCCACACAATACCGGGCCGGCATTTAGATATTGCAGCCACGACCTCAGGTAAGCCTCTGCAGTGGCGGGGATCATTGCATCGGCATCGATGAACAGGAGGTAATCACCACGGGCTTCTGCTGCCAGCCTGTTCCTGATAGCGGCCCTGCCAATGTTTTTTTCAGAAGCTATAAGCCTGACATGGCCGTTAACAAGTAGCTGGTAGCGTGAACCGAATTCGGGTGAAGAACCATCATCACCAATCAGAAGCTCTCCGAATTCAGGGACTTTTTCCATCGCTTCCCTCAGGGAACTTACCAGGAGAGCGATATCATAATTGTAAACGGGTATAAGTATTGATATCATCGGAAAACAATGATTCTGTCATCAAATGTAAGATTAATAACCGGATTCCCAATTCCGGGTTTTTGGCAGAGAAATTGCTTATGCTAATTTTGCGGTATAAAAGTTACTGGTAATGAAGAATAGATTGATTACGGTGCTATTCGCAGTTTTGACAATCAGTTGTGCGAATTCACAAATATCTGCCAAAGGCTATAACATTAATATAAAGGTTGAAGGGCTCAGCGAGGCAGCGATTTATCTGGCCTATCACCTTGGAAACAAACAATACATTAAGGATTCAACCACTCTAGACAAAAACGGGACCGGAAGCTTCAGAGGGACCGTCACTCTTGATCATGGAGTATATATAATGGTATTGCCTGGCAATCGTTACTTTGAATTTATAGTAGGCGATGATCAGGAGTTTTCGATAACCTACCGGGTGGATGATCCAATCAACAGTGTGTCTTTCAATGGTTCACACGAAAATGAGGCTTTCATTGCTTTTCAGAATGAATGGGCCGAACTCCACAGGGAGTCGGCGGCCCTTAGGGCCAGACTCACGGCCAGCAATCAGAATAAGGATTCAATAATGGCAATTTCGCAGAAAGCCGCCCTTCATGAAGCAAAGATGAAATCGTTCATTAACAGTACTATACAGAAGAACGGCAACAACTTTGTTGCGGTACTGGTTAAGGGAATGCTTCCTTCGGAGTTGCCCGATTTCAATATTCCGGAGGGAACCGGCAACCGCGATTCACTTATGTGGGTGATGACCTATAATTACAACAGGGACCACTTTTTTGACAATTTTGACCTGAGTGATGAAAGGCTTCTCAGAAGTCCCATGTTTCATAATAAGATTGAGCATTATTTCACCCAGGTGATATTACAGTTTCCGGATTCTGTAATATCCAGTATTGACAGGGTTTTCGCACTTACCGGCGGGAACAGGAAGACATTCCAGTACATCGCAGTTTTCCTTTTCAACCACTACAGGGAGAGTTCCATTATGGGGCATGATGCCATTGTGGTGAAACTGGCCGATGATGTTTACCTTTCGGGGAAAGCTGACTGGGCATCGGAGGAGTTCAAGACCAACCTCAGGAAGGAGGTTGACCGCATTCGCCCCACCCTCATAGGCAACCGTGCCATTAACCTTGTTATGGAGAGCCATTCGCACGGGGTAATTTCACTGCAGCAGATTGAATCTGAATTTCTTGTGCTCTATTTCTGGGAACCCGATTGCGGACACTGCAAGGAGGCCACTCCCCTGCTCCACGATTTCTATTTACGAAACAAACCGAAAGGAATTGAAGTGTTCACAATCTGTACTCATCCCGACAAAAAGAGTTGGGAAACATACATAGCTGACAATGGGCTGAAATGGATAAACGGATGGGATCCTCAGCGCACAACCCATTATGATTTCTTTTACAACATTACCTCAACCCCGACCATATACATACTTGACAGCAACAAAAAGATTATTGCAAAGAAGTTACCTGCCGAGAGTGTGGAATCGTTCATAGAAAGCTACAGAAGGCACGGGCGATGATCAGCAGTTCTCATTTACAAACCCGGCCAGGTCATAAACAGAGTTGAATATTAACATTGTGCCGTCGCGGTGAAGCCGCCATTCACCGGCGTTGCTGCATTTTACCAGAAAATCTGCCGATTCAGTATTGTCGGTTATCCGGAACCCAAGCCTTCGCATGGCCCTGACAGTCCATTGCGCATGAAGTCCGGTTCCCTCAACCGCAACTGTGCCCCTCTCCTCCCTGAAGGTAAAGAAGGTTCCGTCTGATTTTCTGAACCTGACGTGAGCATCAACAAACATTTTTGCCAACTCACCTGACAGAACCAGGTCCTCAGGGGCACCTTCAGTAATGCCCTCAGCAGTGAGCAGCCAGATTCTGTCAGATTCTGACAGGGCAGACTGCAGATCGTGTGTTGAGACTATTATAGTTTTTCCCTCTTCGCGTGACAGCCTGTGAAGCAGATGCAACACTTCGTTCCTGTTGCGTATGTCGAGGAATGATGTTGGTTCGTCGAGAATAAGGATATCGGTATTCTGAGCCAATACTCTTGCTATCATGGCCCTCTGCCGCTCACCATCCGAAACTTCACTGATATACCTTTCAGCAAGGCCGGTAAGTCCGACAAGATCTATTGATCCTTTAATCTGATTAACATCAGAGGGGGTAAGAGTACCAATCCAGTTGGTATGTGAGAATCTGCCTGCGGCCACAAGGTCGAATATTCTCATATTCGGCGCATTTACCTGATCTGTAGATACATATCCGGCCAGAAGTGCAAATTCCCGGCGACCTATATCCCTGATATTCCTGTTGCCAAAGTGAACTGAGCCACCCAGCGGAGCAGTGATTCCGGCAAGAACCCTCAGCAAAGTACTTTTTCCCACTCCGTTATGTCCGATAACCGAGACAATTTCCCCTTTTCTGACAGTAGCTGAAAGAGGTGGCAGAATCTCCTTTTGCGGGTACCCTATTACCAGTGATGAAAGCCTGAGGCAGATATTTTTGGTCTCACTCATCACACAGCTGTTTTCATAACCCGTTCGCGCAGAACCACCCATATCACTACCGGAATGCCTAACAGTGCGGTGACTGAATTAAGGGGTAGTACAGTGGCTCTGCCCGGCATTTGCGATACGATATCGCTGAGCAGCATCAGAGAAGCTCCTGTGAGCAGGGTTGCCGGGAAGAGTATCCTGTTGTCAGAGGTCCTGAAAATCATTCGTGCGATATGAGGAACCGCGATACCGATGAAACCAATAGGCCCGCAAAAAGCTGTAACGCCGCCGGCCAGAATACTGGTACTCAGGAATATCATTGAGTGGGCTAGCCTGATGTTAACACCAGTGGACCGGGCATATGTTTCTCCAAGTAGCAGGGCATTCATCATCTTGACAGTAAA
>VGGM01000061.1 GCA_016868515.1 Bacteroidota bacterium
GCCCTGTTGAGTCCTTTTATATTATTGCGGCACCATTGTCCGCCCCACGGACCCGGCTCGAACCAGGGCCTCACCCTGAAGAAGTTACGGCTCATGCGGATGAGTCCGCTGCGTATTGCATCGCCTTCTGCCCATGCAACTGCACCGGGCCTCTGGCCGTCGGCAAAAATGGCGATCCTCTCCAATATTGACTGCTTGTGCCTGTTAAGAACAATCCAGTCGACAAAGTAGAACCTTTTGTACATTATCTGGATTGGTTCCGGGCCCGCTGCACCCAGATTTGTGACACACCCTGCCCGTGCCCTGTACTGCAGCTCGTTTTTGGGCAGATCGAAATATATGAGGAATCCCTGCGGGTATGCCAGCGAGGCCCCGGTTCCGTAAAAAATATTGAGGTTGTAATTCTTATCGGGAACGAGTTTACCGAGTTTTTCCGGGTCGAAAAAGTCAGCGAGCGACAGGGTGGTTCTTGTCCCGAAGAGCGGATCGTCGCCGCCCAGGAAGGGTTCTGTCAGAAGGTCAATGGTTGCGGGTTCTTTGAGGGCTGTTTCAATGCTGAGCCAGTTTACTGATATCCCCCCTGCATCAAATAATGGCTGAAGCGTGGCTTTTATCTCTTCGAAAAACAGACCCTGGTAACCGTCAAGCAACGCCACGGGGTGGTTGGCAATTAAACCTGCCAGACCCTGCCAGCTGTCTGAGATGGTACCCTGGCTAAGGGGATGTACCGGATAGATGTCGTACTCCCCCGGTTTCGTATTACCTTTTGTTGCTGGCATAAGATTCTGGGTGGTGTTTCGGTATTTGGCGGGGGAGTGGGTCATATTCTTCCCTGAGGGGATAGCTAATTACTTGTATGGTTATGGTGATTACAAATATAGCACAGTTCAGAATTTGGCATTTTCTGATGGGTATATGCTAAGAGCTGAAAAGATTGTACTTTGCATTTTAAAACTTATTGAAAATGGCAAGATATGGATTATTTTTCTGCACAGCCTGCATTGCGGTCTCTGTTCTGATTACTGGCTGCAGGCAAAATATAGCAGGCATTGAATCATTGGTTCCCGGGCATTCTGAAAAGATGGAATGGTTTGCCGACGCAAAACTCGGTATATTCATTCACTGGGGGATCTACAGCACGGGCAACACGACAGAGTCGTGGGCTTTCTTCAACAAGGAGGTCAGTCATACAGATTACATGGCTCAGCTCGACAGCTTTACGGCAGTGAACTATGACCCGGCATATTGGGTGGATCTGATAAAGAAGAGCGGCGCCCGCTATTCGGTAATAACCTCGAAGCACCACGACGGCGTGGCGCTGTGGGATACGAAGATGAATGACCTCAGCACCACCCGCAGAACCCCTGCAGCGAGGGATGTTCTTACCCCTTTCGTTGAAGAGCTGAGGCGGAACAATCTGAAAGTGGGGCTCTATTACTCCCTTATTGACTGGACACACCCCGACTATCCCGGCTTTATGACAGATTCGGCTAAATATAAAATCGCCGGTGACCCTGAACGGTGGGCGCGGTTCCTCCGTTTTTGCCATGGACAGATTGATGAGCTGATGGAGGCTTACAGTCCCGACCTGTTATGGTTTGACGGCGACTGGGAGCACAGCGCTGAGGAGTGGAAGGCGGCGGAGGTGCGGGCGAAGATACTTGGGCAAAAACCCGAGGCAATAATCAACGCACGCCTTGCAGGGTATGGCGATTATGCAACACCCGAGCAGAATTTTCCGATTACACGGCCGGGAACCGACATCTGGGAGCTCTGCATGACGATGAATAATTCATGGGGTTACCTGAAGCGCGACACCCTCTATAAAACGCCGTATGAGGTCATCACCATCTTTGCCGACGCCATCAGCATGGGCGGCAACCTGCTGCTCGATATCGGTCCGCGCGCTGACGGAATTATTCCGCCTGAGCAGGTTGAGATACTGACGGAGCTGGGCAAATGGACCTCAAAGCACGAAGAGGCAATCTTCGGTACCAGGGCTGGTCTGCCACAGGGACATTTCTACGGGCCGTCGACATTGTCGAAGGATTCAACTGCACTCTTCCTGTTTCTGCCGGGAAGGGTTGCGGGTGACATAGCCGTGAAGGGACTTGATAACCGCATTGAGAAGATAACCGTGGTGGGAGAGGGTTCGGAGCTTAGCCACAAAATTGTCGGCAAAATATCATGGAGTCATGTACCCGGACTGGTATACATAAATGTACCCGTTTCGGCTCAGGAAAGTTATATGACGGTTTTGCGCATCGACCTTGACAAACCTCTGAAACTTTACCGCGGTGCCGGCGGATTTGAGTAGGTACCTCCCCGTCTCTTCCGGTTTTTCCTTTTTTTTTATTCCTTTTATTCTATTTTTGTCAATTCCGGTATTAAATTATCAGGAAATGGAGCAGAAATTACCTGAGAAAAACTGAAACCATATATGAGAAACCTGCTTTTGAGAATCCGTAAGAGGTCGGGGCGTATTTTTGCCCGCTCGCTCGATTGGGTTGAGATAATCGGCAATAAGCTTCCGCACCCGGCCACACTGTTTGCCTTGCTGGCTCTTACCGTGGTTATAATATCATGGATTGGTCATGCTTTAGGAACACAGGCCGCGCACCCCGTCGACGGCACCATAATAGAAGCCCGGAACCTGCTCAGTGCCGACGGCATCAGGTGGATGTATACCAACCTGATTAATAACTTCCTCCGGTTTCCACCTCTCGGTTATGTACTCGTGGTAATGGTTGGTATCGGGGTGGCCGAGGGTTCAGGCCTTTTCACCACTCTTATCCGTTCACTTGTACTGAGTGCACCGCCAAAACTCGTTACCGGCGCGATTGTTTTCGCAGGGATTCTGTCGCATCTGGCTTCGGAGGCAGGCTACGTTATTCTTATTCCCCTGGGGGCGATGATTTTCCATGCTCTGGGCCGCCACCCTATGGCAGGTCTTGCAGCAGCATTTTGTGGTGTGAGCGGCGGATTCGGAGCCAACTTCTTTATCGGATCGATCGACCCGATTCTGGCAGGGATATCACAGTCGGCCGCCCAGATGATCAACCCCGAAATGGTGGTCAACCCTGCCGTTAACTACTACTTTATGTTCGTTTCCAGCTTTGTGATCGTCATAATCGGAACCTGGGTTACCGAAAGAATTGTGGAACCCAGGCTGGGTAAATATCAGGGCACCGCCGAGAAACTCCCGATAGTTCAGTTAACCGGAAAGGAGAAAAGGGGCCTCAGATGGTCGGGTGTTGCCCTGCTGGTTACAGTTGCAGCACTGGCGTTTACTGTTATTCCTGAAAATGGAATCTTCAGGGATCCAGCCACTGGTTCAATACTGCATTCTCCGTTTTTCAACGGTATTATTATCGGCATTCTGCTTATGTTTTTTATACCCGGACTGGTATACGGTATTATTGTCGGAACCATTAAGGATGACAAGCAGGTGGCCAAATATATCGGACAGTCGATGAGCGGAATGGGCGGATATATAGTCCTTGTCTTCTTTGCAGCACAGTTTGTCTATTTCTTCAACTACAGCAACCTGGGGATAATATTCGCCATTAAGGGGGCACACGGACTGCAGTCGATAGGTTTGACGGGCATCACGCTAATCGTGGCTTTCGTGTTACTGTCGGCATTTATCAATATGTTCATGGGGAGTGCCTCGGCCAAATGGGCCATTATGGCGCCTGTGTTCATACCGATGCTGATGCTTATCGATCCGCCATACCACCCGGCTCTTACCCAGGCCGCCTTCCGTATTGGTGATTCGGTAACCAACCTGATAACGCCGATGATGAGCTATTTTGCACTGATTGTAACATTTGCCCAGAAGTACGATGAGAAATACGGAATAGGGACCATTATTTCAACGATGATCCCGTATACCGTGATGCTTACGGTTGGATGGATATTACTGCTGGTGCTGTGGATGGTGCTCGGAATTCCTCTTGGCCCCGACGGACCGTTGTATATACCTGTTTAGCGTCATTGCCGGTTAGCAAAATCAGCTATTGTTCAAGAAACGCATATTTATCCTTCAGTATCACCTTAAGCTTGCCGAGTCCGCGGTTTCGTATCTGTCTTACCCTTTCTGATGTCATTTCATATTTCAATGCGATGTCGCTGAGTGAGCAGCTTTGTGTTCCGCCAAGACCAAATGACATTGTCAGAACCTCAGCCTCCCTTAAGGTGAGTTTACTAAGGGCGCGGGTAACGTTTGTGAAGACAGACTCCTTCATCACCACATCGTCGGGTGAGGACATGTCTTCTGTCTGTACCATGTCATAGAGGCTGAAATCGTTGCTGCCGTCATTGGAAAGGGGCATATCGAACGACACCTGCGATTTTTTCATGCCGTTAACACGGGTCACCTCATCACTGCTGATGCCAAGGTGATCGGCAATCTCCATGTCGGTGGGTTCGCGTTCGAACTCCTGCACCAGTTGGGGGATGGCTTTTTTGATCTTATTGATGGAGGTGATCCTGTTTAGCGGAAGCCTTACAATGCGGGTCTGGTCAGAAATGGCCTGGACAATACTCTGGCGGATCCACCACACTGCATAGGAAATGAACTTGAAACCCCTCGTCTCATCAAACCTTCCTGCAGCTTTAACAAGCCCCATATTACCTTCGTTTATCAGATCAGGGAACGACAGTCCCTGGTTCTGATACTGTTTGGCCACCGAAATCACGAAGCGGAGATTGGCCACTACCAGTTTATCAAGGGCTGCTGCATCTCCTTTTCTGATGCGCTGGGTCAGATCTACCTCCTCCTCGGCGGAAATCATCTGGTACCTGGTAATGTCCTGAAAGTAACGGTTTATTGAGCCTTCTGATCGCTGGGTAATCTGTTGTGTTATTTTTAGCTGACGCATTAGTACCGCCTCTTGGGTTTGGCTTCATTAACCACCACCTCACGGCTTTCAAGGATAGATCCGTCAAGCTCCTTTATTGCCTTCAGAGCCTCATCATCGTTTGCCATCACAACAAAACCGAACCCTTTGCTTCTGCCGCTCATCTTGTCTTTTATTATCTGAACTGAACTAACGGTTCCGTATACTTCGAAGACTCCTCTCAGATCGTCTTCATTAACCTTGTAGTCAAGGCTTCCGACATATATGTTCATATCCTGCCCTTATTGGTTTAATAGAATAGTTGTAAGGGGAAGTTTCCCCGTTATCTGCCGACGGCAAACCTCTATCTTAAAATGGTCACATTGTTTGCGGCTGGGCCTTTCTGTCCCTGGCCAATTTCGAACGAAACACTATTGCCAACGGCAATCGGTTCCGAAAGACTGTTTGCATGCACGAACACGCTTTCACCGGTTTTCAGGTCCCTAATGAACCCGTAACCCTTTGATTCATTGTAGTGAGTAACAATACCTTTTCTTTCCCTTTGATTCCCTTCGGTGCCTTCGCGTAAGGTAGCTCCTATAACTATTTCGTCGGGGTTTATTACGGTTTTGCGGCGGGGGTCAGGAGGGGTTGCGGTGATATTGCCAAACTCATCAACATAGGCGATCATATTATCGAAACTGTTCTTCTCCTGATCTTTTCTTAACAGTTTCTTCTCAGCCTTCTCCTTTCTTTTCTTCTCTTTTCTGTTTCTGACTTCCTTCTTATTGAATGATTCCTGTGATCTTCCCATGTAATATGCCCTGTTTTTGTTTTCTAATTACCGCCAAAGATACTGATAATTAATAGTCTTTCCTAACCAGTAACGATTAGCGGACATATAACGTGAACTTGCAGGTTTCAAATATTGAATTATATTTACTGCCGCTCGTAAATATAATCCGGGCATTCTCTGTTAATCTGAAACAAAAACCACCTGATTATGGAAACAAACTTTCTTACCGACATTATGCTTCCTGTCTCGCTGGCGATCATAATGCTCGGCATGGGACTTTCTCTCGCCCCGGCCGATTTCAGAAGAGTGGCGCTCTACCCGAAGGCTGCAGCCATAGGCATTGTAAATCAGATTATTATACTCCCTGTTGTCGGGTTTCTGCTGCTGATGATAATTCCAATGCGCACCCCCGAACTGGCTGTTGGAATAATGATACTTGCCGCCTGCCCGGGTGGACCAACATCAAACCTTATCACCCACATCTCAAGGGGTGATACTGCCCTTTCCATAACCCTCACAGCTATTTCAAGCATGATTGTGGTTTTTACCATACCCCTGGTGGTAAATCTTTCGCTCCGCCATTTTCTTGAGGTTGGAGAGTATGTTCCCCTGCCCGTTCTCAAAACAATGATCAGTGTGATAGTAATAACACTGATTCCTGTAATGATAGGTATGTTCATTAAGGCCAGGGCTTCTGCCTTTGCTGCAAAAATGAACAAGCCCGTCAAAATTGCCTCAGGAGTATTGCTGTTTATCATAATAGTTGCAGCAGTCCTGGCCGATAAGGAAAACTTCGTGAACTTCTTCAGGCAGGCAGGCCCGGTGGCGTTTGCGCTGAATGTGGCAATGCTGGTGATAGGCTATTTTTCGGCCCGCCTCTTCAGGCTCCGAATCGACCAGAGCATTACAATCTCAATCGAGTCGGGCATCCAGAACGGAACCCTTGGCATCGCCATAGCTGCAACACTGCTGCATAACCCCACCATGACAATCTCACCGGCAATATACAGCCTTATAATGTTTGCCACCGCCGGGGTGATAATTGCATGGATGAACCTCAGGTTCAGGGGGCGCGAACTGGGAGTGAGGTAATAGAAAATGCAATTATCCATTAAGACGACTTCACGAGTTCTAAGGCTGCCGGCAATAGTTTTTATTCTTACGGCCGCACTGCTTACAGTTGTTCAGTTAAGGCTTACCGAAAACCCCCTCATTCTCCTTGAACGGTTTATCCCTGGTGCGGGGTGGATTGAAATACTGATAGTATCTCTCTATGGAGCACTTGTTATCAGCAAGATGCAGGACCCCGTTAATGTGCCACGCTGGCGCCGTATTACCTGGACTCTCTTTTCGGTGGTTTTTTTCACCCAACTGGCACTCGGACTGCTGGGTGCCGAACGGATTCTGATGACAGGCAAGCTTCATCTCCCAATCCCGGCCATGATTATTTCAGGGCCGCTTTACCGAGGTGAGTTGTCGGTAATGACCATTCTCTTCCTCAGCACCGTGTTGCTTACCGGCCCGGCATGGTGCAGCCAGCTATGCTACTTCGGGGCCTTCGACAGCATTGCTGCTTCCGGGAAGACAAAGAGAGGTGCAATAAAAAACAAAAAGGGACTGAAGGCAACCTTTATCTTGCTGGTGATTGTGGTTACACTGCTGCTGTCTTGGATTGGCGTAACGCCGCTCTTTTCAACGCTGGCCGGACTAATCTTTGGTGTTGCAGGTATTATGGTTATGATTCTCTTAACCCGCAGGCAGAAGAGAATGATCCACTGCACCCTTTACTGTCCGGTAGGAACCGTAGTGAGCCTGGTGAAGCCTGTAAACCCCTTCCGGCTCTATATCGACGAATCGTGCGATCTCTGCAATAAATGTACAACGTGGTGCAAGTATGACGCATTGAATATTCGGGATATCAGGAACAAAAAG
>VGGM01000062.1 GCA_016868515.1 Bacteroidota bacterium
GTTGAATGCCTCACCCATAACCATTGCATTTTCCAGCTCAAACCCTGAATCGCGGTAAACGGGAACCCTGGTGCTTCTTATCTCATTCCTTTTCATGGCTTTTAAATCAGTTCCGTAAAGTTAAAAAAAAAGAGGCCCTTACGGGGCCTCCAAAACAACCTAACCAATCATAACCATTTATGAAAATGTATTACAATCGTACATTAAACATATGCAGGTTGAAAATGTTCAAAAACGGCGAAAAAAAAATATGTTTAATCCAGAGGAGCCTCGGGAATTACCCTGGCAATTGCCAGTTTCCTAAGTGTAGGGTTCTCAATATAGACTTCATTAGTGAACTTTCCCTGACCCAGAACTACCTGATAATTATAATTTTGGGTACCAGTGGTATAAGCTTCACCGTTTATTGTAACAGTCACCTCGGCCCTGGGATAAGCCTTTTCAAATCTCTTGTACTCACTGATGCCTCCCGCTGCCACTGTACCTTCATAATCAAAGCTTCCTCCCGATGTATCGACGCTCAGTGTCTGAAACACCTGGTCAGTAATATTCTTGATCCTTATATCAGTAGGTCCCTCAGGTGATTTACCCTTATCGCATGAATTCAGTACCAGTGAGAACACGGTAAATATTATGAACATCTTTCTCATTGCAAGCAGATTATGGTAATTTACGCAGCCAAAGATAGTAAAAAGGAAACCGGTTTGCAATAATCTCAGATACCTTCAAAACTGTTTGAGGGAACCCAGCCCTTGTTGCCATCGGGAAGGCGTATCTCGCACCACTCTCCTATCCGTTCTCCCGTTTGTACCTTAAGACCCTCATGGATTACAAACAGGTCCTGACTTCCATCCGACGGTGAACTTCGCCCGGTGATAACAGGCGAAATTATAATAGCCTCCCTGCTCCTGAACACCAGATTCCTGTTCCTTAGTGCCAGAGAGAGAGAGGAGCTAAAAACAACGAGCATTAACCCGGAAAGCCAGAACAACAGGGTTTTTAACCGGTATCGTGAAGAAAACAGGAACAAGAGTATCAGAGCAAGTGTCAGTACAAAAGCAATAATTGCAGTGTAGGCCCAGACGTCGGAGGTGAAAAGCAGCGACAGAACACTGAACCATCTTACGAAAAAGACAACCGGTATTTCATCGTATCTGTCCCTTATTTGTCCCCGGGCAAGGGTAAGATTATAATTCAGATCGTCATTCCATGGCCTGCGCAGGGCTGCCCTCTCATAAAACAGAATTGCCTGGGCAAGCTCGCCTGTTTTGAAATAGGCATTCCCGGTATTGTAGAGCAGTTCAAAGTTCTGATAACCGGCATCATTAAGTTCCATCCATTTATCAATTGCGCCATTGAAATCACCGTCCTGGTATAGCCTTACACCCTCCTGAAATCTTATTTCCGGGTCGGTGCCGGTAGCCGGAATAAAAACAGCAAGGCAAATTAGCAGGATTAGTGTTTTATTCAACCTGGTATTCATCTGATCTGATTTTCAAGTTCCCTTATTATTCTAACTGCAGAACCGTGTATTTCTGAGGGTTTTGCTGTGACGGTTGCAGTAGAGTACCTTATTAGTTCACATGTGTTGGCAATATCAAGAAATTCACGTGCGGTTTTCTCTTCAGCCCCTCTTGCCAGAAGAACCTCTGCCGATTTACTGGCAGTTAATTCAGATACAGGCAGATTTGTCTTGTCGGATACATAGCCCCATAATGCCTTCAGTATGTTTTCGAAAAACTGATCGGAGCCTCCCTTTTTAAGGTATCTGAGCGCGTTATCAAGTCTCTTGCCTGCAAGCCGGGCTGCACGACGGTTCAGAACCCCAGCCCTGTCGGAATTCCTCCTTACCTGTTCCCTTCTCAACACAATAATAAACGCAAAAACCAACAATGAAAAGCCATAGGCGGAGTAATACCCCCGGCCTGCAAGCAGTAGTCCGCCTCTATTCCTCAAAGCAGGCGTGCCGGTCCGGATAAACCTGATGTCACTGCCCAGATATTTTATTTCCTCTCCTGCGGCAGGTGAAAATATCTGCGGTACTGACTCGCCTGCAGGCGCTTTGGCAACAACAAAAATCACCGGTTGAGTCGAGACAGTATGGTACTTTTCAGCTGTCGGATCAAAATAACTCCAGTTTATTGAAGGGATGGTATAGTTACCTGACGAGCGTGGAATGACGAGGTATTCGAATACCCTTGATCCGGTTGTTCCGGCCACAGTGTTCACTACACTGGTTGTGGTTTTCGGGTCGTATACTTCCAGCCCGGCAGGAAATGAAACAGACGGAGCATCAGCCAGCCTGAAATTTCCCTGTCCCTTTAGGGTAACCCTAATGGTAAGTGCCTCATTTACAGAGAGTGAATCCATATCAGTCTCTACACTCATATCAAATTTTCCCACGGCTCCTGAAAACCCTGCCGGCCTGCTGCCCGGAAGGGGTTTCACCTTTATGGTTTGCTCCTGGCCCGATACCATTCTTGGGACATTGGTAAACGTCTGGAAGAAATCTCCGAAAAAGGGATCGGATTCACCGCTTCTCTGTCGTATAAGTACTGTAAGCTGAACAGGGTCAATTACTATATCACCGCTGCGCTGGGGATATAGCAGAAACCTCTGAAAAACCGCGGTTCCGAAAATAACGCCGTCTATGTTTTCCCTTTCAAGGGCTGTGGGTTGAGGGGTCTCGATCTCCTCCTTCAGGAATCCGTTAAACGAAGGGTATTTAATCTCATTCAAACCAGCAATATCGGTTCTGGTGTAGAATTTTACGGTAGCTACTACCGGTTCACCCACATAGACTTCCCGTTTATTCAGGATCAGGCTGACATACATGTCGCTGCCGGTAATGGTTGTTCCCTTCTCATTTGCCGGCCGTTGCACAGGTTGGGCAGTGCTGCTTCCTGAGTCTCTGATGACCTCAATTTCGACCGGTTCGGAGAAATGCTCCATTTTATCCTTAATGTATCTGGCAGCCGGTATGGTAAATTTGCCTTCTCCTGTCGCCTGCAGATAAAATACATAGCTGTATGATGTTTCACTGGTTCTTCGTCCGTTAATTATCTGGGTGCTCATACTGTACGATACATTCGGACCGCTGAGTTTGTAGAAGCCGTCAAATGGAGGTGGTACAAGTTCGCCTCCTGAAGTGTTTACCGTATATGCGAGCCTTACCTGCTCACCCACCGAAACCACCCTGGGGTATTCAGCCCTGACAGTAATGTCCTGGGAATGAGCCACTCCACTATGCAGTAGCAGATTGTTTAATAATATCAAAGCCAGTAATCGCATTTTGCTTACCAGTTTTTAAGAGTTCTGACCATTGCTGCAGATGCCTTATCCTTTTTTACCTTTTCCTGTATCTGTTTCTCATTTTCAGCCAGAGCTTCAAGCAATCTGCGTGCATCCTCCTGTGTCAGGCCTGACTGTGATTCATTTTCCTGTTTTTGCTGCTGGCCGTCACTCTGATTATCTCTGTTCTCCTGTTGCTCTTTCTGTTCATCAGGGTTTTCTTCCTCATTATGGTCTTCCTTGTTTTTATTGTCCTTATTCTCCTTATTCTCCTTATTCTCCTTATTCTGATCCCTGTCCTCCTGCTGTTGCTGTTGTTGTTGCTCCTTCAGCATATCCTGAGCATAGGCCAGATTATATTTGGCTTCAAGGTTGGAAGGATTCATCTTAAGAGAGCGCTTATACGCCTCAATGCTCTCTTCATACCGGCCTGCGCTGAGGCCTGAATTGCCTATGTTGTAATATGCATTTGACCGCTTAATTGCATCATCGTCGAGTGATATATTCTTCTCAAAACTTGCTGCTGCATCGTCGAACCTCTGCTGCCTGTAAATTGAATTCCCAAGATTGAACCATGCATCGGGAGTACCTCTGGGAACCTCAGTGGCCCTGCGATATGACAGTTCCGAATCGCCGAATTTACCTGCACTGTAGTTACGGTTCCCTTCCCTTAAGTTTTTCCTTTCATTCTGTGCCGAGGCAGGCTGTACCAGTAGATTCAGCAACAGAATATACAAAAAGACACTCCTTATGTTTATCATATTCCGGTTTGAGCTTATCCCATTCATAATATTAAGTACAGTTCATATTTTTACCCTGAAGATCTTCATATTCAGAAATCTCCGGTTCTTTCTGTCCATTATCAGTAACTCAGCCAGCAGCAAAAGCAGGGCGGCCCCGGCAAAATACTGAAACTGATCATTGTATTCTGCAAAAACCTTACCAGCCGACTCAGTTTTCTTTATCCCCGAGATGTCGGCATATATTTCTGTCAGCCCCATTCCGGCGGCACCGGCTCTTATGTACTTTCCACCGGTTCGTCCGGCAATCTCCTGCAGTGCTCTCTCATCAAGCCTGCTAATGACGGTATTCCCGTCGCGATCTTTGAGAAACTCTGTTCTTCCCCCTGCCTCTACCGGGATCGGAGCACCCTCGGGCGAACCTATTCCAACAGTATATACAACAACGTTATTCTTAGCTGCTTCAATGGCCATCTGAACCGGGTCATCCTCGTGATTCTCTCCGTCGGTGATGATGATTATCGCTTTACTTTCAGTGTTTGACGGAGAGAATGACCTTATGCCCAGGTTTATTGCGGCGCCGATTGCGGTTCCCTGTTTGGGAACAATATCGGGTCCGATTGTGGCAAGAAACATCTTGGCAGAAGTGTAATCTGCTGTAACCGGGAGTTGCATGTATGCATCACCTGCGAAAACAATGAGGCCGACCCTGTCGTCGGTAAATTGTTCCACCATCCTTTCAATAGCCTGTTTTGATCTTTCCAGCCTGTTTGGTTTAATATCGGCTGCGAGCATGGAGTTGCTTACATCGAGGGCAATTATAATCTCTATGCCTTTTTTCTTAACCTCCTCAATTCGGGAGCCGTACTGTGGTCTTGCCAATGCAATTACAATGAGTACGATCGAAACAGAGACAAAAATCAGCTTCACTACAGGTCGCGAGGCCGACCTCTCAGGAATAAGTCCGTCAACCAGTTCTTTATCACCAATCATTTTCAATGCCCTTGCGGATCTGTAAAACGAGTAAGCAGCTGTTGCTGCAATAAAGGGCAGCACAAGCAGGAAATAGAGATTTTCCGGGTTTGCAAACCTGAATAGTTCCATAGCTAAAAGGAGTGATCCTTCATATTATAAATTTCTCATTATCAGGTACCGGGCAATCAGTTCGGCAATTATAAGCAGAACTGCACCCAGGGCCAGTGGTAAATACTCTTCGTTTTTCCTTTTATATTCCCTTACATCTATCAATGATTTCTCAAGTCTGTCTATCTCCTGATATACCTGCATAAGTTTATTATTATCGGTAGCCCTGAAGTATTGTCCCCCCGTCCGTGATGATATCTCCCTAAGCAGATCCTCATCGATCTCGACGGGCATATTCCGCATCTGTATTCCAAAAGGTGTCTGCTCGGGATATGGGGCCAGTCCCATTGTGCCTACACCAATTGTATAAACCCTGATTCCGAAAGAGACAGCCAGGTCGGCGGCCATTATGGGGTCGATTGCGCCCATGTTGTTAACTCCATCGGTAAGCAGTATTACGACCTTGCTTTTAGCGCCGGAATCCTTCAGCCTGTTTACAGCTGTTGCTATTCCCATTCCAATTGCCGTACCGTCATCGATCATGCCGCTTTGTATTTCCCGAAGCAGATTGATTAGTGTCGCATGATCGGTAGTAAGGGGGCACTGTGTAAAGCTTTCGCCACTGAATACCACCAGTCCCATCCGGTCATCAGGTCTTCCTGAGATAAACTCAGTTGCCACGTTTTTGGCTGCCTCAATCCGATCGGGTTTGAAATCACGGGCGAGCATGCTGCCCGAAATATCAACAGCCAGAATAATATCAATTCCTTCAGTAGTAACGTTCTGCCATTTATCGGTGGTTTGAGGTCTCGCCAGCACCAGAATCAGCAACATGATTGCCGCCATTCTGGCCGCAAACAGCAAATGCCTTAACGGATGTCTGAACGTAGATGTGAACAGGCCTGTCTGCTCAGCCGTTGATATCTTAAGGGCGGCACTGTTTCTCCTATGCCTGCTGATGTACCATACGGCAATCAACGGAACCACCACAAGGAGTAAAAGGAAATATGGCTGGGCAAATGTAAGTCCGGTCATGACACCTCACCTCCCTCCGTCAGGCCGGCATTTGTTTCATCAAAAGCCACCCTCTCCTTTCTCGTTATCGATACGAAACTCCAGGCCTGCTCCATACTTAGTTCGCAGTCGGAACTGTCAGGAATAAGTTTTGCAAATTTTACCATATCGTATAGTTCAAGAACCTGCCTGAGAAGGTCTTCTTCCTGGCCGGCACCGGGCGAAACAATTTTAAAATCCCTAAGGATCTCGCAGGTTGCCGATTCAAGTGAACTCAGTCCGTACCGCAGGTCGATGTAACTCCTTATAATGTCAGACAGCCGGGTATAGTATTCTTTAAACATACCCTTCTGCCACAGTTTCTCACTCTTTAGTTTTTCGAGTTCCCTGTAGGCGATGATATACGGAGCCTCCCTGATGATTTCCACAAACGCCGGCTCATCAGCTTTTCTTCTGTTTCGCAGGAACCTGATAAGGAGATATAGCAAGACAGCAATAACCGCGGCAGCAAGCACCCACGGGAGTATTTCTGATATGGTAACAGGGGCCCTGTATGGGCCAATAATGTCGAAGAATCCCGAGGTTGTATCAGCAGGAGCTATATCGGCACGATTTACGCGCAGGTAGGTGTAGTCTGAATAGAACCTCTTTATCCCCGACTCAGTATCTGTTTCGGCATAAACAGGAGCAACTTCATATCTTCCTGAATCAAAAACAGTAACAAGGTACTTTTCCGTTATAATCTCCCTTTCTGATGTTCTGACGGTATCAGAAACCGGTCCTCTCAGAATCTCAATTTTCCCCATGAGGGTATCTCGGAATTGCTGGACACTGAATTGGAGCCCCGCTGGCTTATCGAGGGTTACCGTGAACCATAAATGGTCGCCAATAAGTACTGTTGCAGTGTCGAATTTAGCCGTGATACTGACATCCTGGCCAGCCACGTTCCGGGGCATTGTGACCGTGATGATTAATGTCAGGCAGGATATGATAAGAAAATCTCTCATCTCCTTTTGAAGAGGTTTAAAAGAGGTTTTACATA
This sequence comes from Bacteroidota bacterium, assembly GCA_016868515.1. Classification (GTDB taxonomy): domain Bacteria; phylum Bacteroidota; class Bacteroidia; order Bacteroidales; family VadinHA17; genus SLNP01. The sequence continues at coordinate 7,171 of VGGM01000062.1, forward strand.
ATCGTCATCAGTGGCTATTTCAGCATAGTCAACCCCGCATCTCCTGAATGTGTTTTTAACACCTTCGGTTTTTTCCCTCCACCATCTTGCATACTCCGACCTGTTAAACTCTGAAGAGAGATCAACCCATTTTTCACTGCCTGATTCAGGGTCGCTGAGCAGGGCAAATCCAATATCGGGCAATTCGGTATCACTTTTGTCATACACCTTTAATGCTACCACATCGTGTTTGCCAGCGGCAATCTGCAGTGATCTCTGAAAGTCAGGAACCAGGAAGTCGGATATGATGAAAACAATTGCCCTTTTCTTTATTGCATTCGTTATGAATTTCAGCGGCTCATTAAGAGAACTGTCTTTATTGCCGGCCCTGAAGTCGAGTAAC
>VGGM01000063.1 GCA_016868515.1 Bacteroidota bacterium
CATTTTTTTCATACATTTGTAACTCGCAAATGCACTATGTTTCAGAATTTCGCCCCAATTAATGAAATACAGGTACATTAATACCGATTACCTTGAGATGGTCACAGGCGGAAACAAAGAGGTAACTCTCGATCTGCTTGGCATTTTCAGGCATCAGGCTGCTGAATTCTACAGCGAGATGACAACCCTCAACAAAACAGGAAATTTTTCCGAACTGGGACTACTGGCCCACAAGGCGAAATCATCGGTAGCCATAATGGGAATGGAGAATCTTGCCGGAATGCTCAAGTCAATGGAGTTAAGCACGAAACAGGAAAACCACCTGCCTGACTATACCGATACCATCGAAACTTTCCGCAATGAAACCAGTGAGGCGATAAGGGAACTGGAAAACTATACCCAAACTCTTTGAATACCGTTCATTATTATGATCAAAAGTGAAAGATCAGGAAATGTAGAGGTCGTAACTCTTGAGATAGATACCATAAACGCTCTTGTTGCCGATGAAATCAGAAAAGAGGTTTCAGGGATGTTCGAGAACGGCACATCCAGAATGGTTATTAACCTGAAGGGTGTAAAGTATATCGACAGTTCGGGTTTTGGATGTCTGCTGGCTATAACAAGGAGTGCAAAGAACAACTTCGGAACTGTGATATTCTGCAATATCGAGCCCGAAGTACAGAAAGTACTTGAGATGCTTCACCTCCACACAGTGTTCAATATCTGTTCAAGCCTGGAAGAATCAATCAATTCATTCTGATCGCAGGCAATATGTAATTTCCCCACATTTGCATACTGCCCGCCAATGATTAATCTCGTGGCAAAAAGTGTATGGGCAAAGTGACATGGAAACCCGGAACAATGATTTACCCGCTGCCCGCAGTAATGGTAAGTTGTGGTGCCGGAGAAAATGAGTATAACATCATTACAATCTCATGGACCGGAACAATATGTACCGACCCTCCTATGTGCTATATATCGGTCAGGCCTGAAAGATATTCATACAACCTGATAAAAAATGCCGGCGGATACGTAATCAATCTCACTACCTCTTCGCTGGCCGGGGCTACCGACTGGTGCGGTGTGGTATCGGGTAAGGATCATAACAAGTTCAGGGAAAAAGGGCTGACTCCGGTCAGGGCAACAAAGGTAAGTGCACCAATGATACTCGAATCACCTGTAAATATAGAGTGTGCTGTTCGCAGTATAACCGAACTGGGTTCACACCATATGTTCATCTCCGAAGTAATGGCAATACACGCCGATGAAAAATACATTGAAAAAGAGACCAAGGCATTCAGGCTCGACAAAACAGGCATCATATGCTACTCACACGGCAAATACTTTACTGCAGGTGAGTTTATTGGCAAATTCGGGTTTTCAGTAAAGAAGAAATAGGATTTATTAAACCAAATTATTAATTTCATAACCTAAAATTAACTCTTTTGAACCGCATTTAAATGAGCGACAAGATCTTAAAGGCCCTGATGCAGCTGTTTGCAATAATTGCACGACCTCAAAGCAATGACAGTGACAGAAGAAGTGTCGTTGAAGCCTTCCTCAAGCGTCAGTTAAATCAGGAACTGGTAAAACAGTATCTCGGCTACTTCGACGAATATTACCAGGATGCCCAGGAAAAACAGAAAAAAAGCAGCGTTGACAGGCGTACATCCGCAATTGCTGTAAGGGTACTAAGAATCTGCACCCAGATAAACGATCAGCTTACACAGGACCAAAAGATCATTGTACTGGTTCAGCTTCTCGAATTCTGCAAGTCCGATGCTTCCACGGTCAGCCGCCTGGAACTGGAGTTTATACAGGCTGTAGCCGATACCTTCAATGTCTCTTTTGAAGAGTATAAACTGCTCAAGGAGTTTGTTCTGAACGAATTCACCGATATACCCGATTACCCCGATGTTCTCATTATTGACAATCAGGAAAAGATCGCGGCATCAAATACCAAACACCTCAGAGCCGAAACTGTTAAAGGCCAGATATGGGTCCTATTTGTCGCTTCGGCCGGCATGTACTTCGTCAGGTTCACACGAACCGGTGAACTCTATATGAACGGACAGCTTCTTGTTGAGGATAAAGCCTATGCCTTTAACCCCGGCTCGTCACTGCGCGACCCTAAGACATCACCAATTTATTACAGCGATATTATCAGACAGTTCCTGAAGGAGGAACTCAAGGCCTCCCGTGTTGTTTATGAGGTTAACAACCTGCATTACAGGTTTAAGGGAGGAAATATTGGAATCCACGCCATGTCGTTCGTTGAGGAATCAGGCAGAATGGTAGGGATAATGGGCGCCAGCGGAGCCGGAAAGTCAACACTTCTCAGTATTCTTAACGGAACATACCACCCCACCTCGGGCGAGGTGCTTATAAATGGTACCGATATACACAGCCAGGGGGAAGAGGTCAAGGGACTCATAGGTTTCGTATCGCAGGACGATCTGCTTATCGAAGAACTAACCGTATTCGAAAACCTGTACTTCAACGCTAAGCTCTGTTTTGATAACCTTACCGACGATGAGATTAAGGAAAGAGTCAATCAGACTCTTAAAAACCTTGGCCTCTTTGAGATAAGGGAAATGAAGGTTGGCAGCCCGCTGAATAAAAAGATAAGCGGTGGACAAAGAAAAAGACTTAATATCAGTCTCGAGCTTATCAGGGAACCTTCAATTCTGTTTCTTGACGAACCAACTTCCGGATTATCATCACGCGATTCCGAAAACATCCTCGACCTCTTAAAGGAACTGGCGCTTAAGGGCAAGCTCCTCTATGTTGTGATTCACCAGCCATCGTCAGATATCTTCAAGATGTTTGACAGGCTGATTATTCTTGATACGGGAGGGTACCTTATTTATAACGGGAACCCTATCTACTCAATTGAGTATTTCAAGAAACTGATGCACCACGCGAACTACAACGAAACCGAATGTCATACATGCGGTAACGTGAATCCCGAACAGATCTTTAACATAGTTGAATCAAGGGTACTCGATGAATACGGCCAGCTGACAAATACCCGCAGAGTATCACCTAAGGAGTGGGGTGAGTTGTATAAGACCAATATTGAAGGAAGGGAAGACAAACCCGAGGCTGGCAAAGGCATACCCGAAATTAGTTTCAAAACCCCTAACAGGTTAAAACAGTTCCTGGTATTTGTGAAGAGAGATATCCTTTCTAAGCTCGCCGACACCCAGTATATGCTGATAACCCTGCTTGAAGCACCCATTCTGGCTTTCTTTCTTGCGTTCCTGATAAAATACTTCGATGAAAGCGCAGCCAACCCCGAATATACCCTCATGGAAAACAGCAACCTGCCCGTTTACATGTTCATGTCGGTTATAGTGGCAATATTCATGGGGCTGACAGTCAGCGCAGAAGAGATTATTAAGGACAGGAAGATTCTAAAACGGGAAGCCTTTCTCAATCTGAGCTGGAACAGTTACCTCCTCTCCAAGGTGGTGGTTCAGTTTATTATTTCAGCAATACAGGCATTCACCTTTGTAATGATCGGCAACGGAATAACCGAAGTGCGCGGAATGATGGCAGAATACTGGCTTGTGCTGTTTACTGCGTGGGCTGCAGCCAACATGATGGGACTGGTAATATCCGACAGTTTCAAGGCGGTGGTAACTATCTATATCCTGATACCTTTCCTGGTGATTCCTCAGATAATTCTTTCCGGAATAATGGTTAAGTATGAAAAGCTTAATCCCAATATCTCATCCCCGGTCAATATACCGCTCTACGGTGAAATTATTACTGCACGCTGGGGCTATGAAGCACTGGCAGTGAGACAGTTCATGAACAACAAATATGAGAAGGAGCTATACCTGTTCGACAAGGAGAAGAGTATTACCGACTTCAGAAAGAACACGTGGACGAATGCCCTGAGAACCAAGGTAGATGATATTGAAAATTCCATTCTTCAGTCACGCATTGATGAAAGTGTGATCTCCGACCTGCAACTCCTGAAGAACGAGATAGGGTTGTATGCTTCAAAATCAGGACTGGAGTTTGAGCAAATCGGGTTACTCGACCCCGACAAGCTTACGCCTGAAGTGCTGACCCAGACCAGAACATACCTCGACATGGTTAAAACCCTGAACAACAGGCTTTACAACAGAGTGAATGAGGAGAGGGATGCTCTTATCGAGAAAAGAATGCGCGAAGATCGCGAAGGCTACCTGAAACTCAAGAGGCAATACTTCAACAATTCTCTTGAGGAATTCGTGAGAAATTCAAATGAAAAGGTGAGGTATGTTGAATACGATGGAAGGATAATCCAAAAGAATGACCCCATCTTCCTCGATCCTGAGAACAGGTTTATCAAAGCTCACTTTTATGCTCCGCGAAAGCAGTTATTCGGTTACTATTTCGATACTTACTGGGTGAATATCATGGTATTGTGGCTCATGACTGTTCTGCTTTACCTGGTCCTTTCATTCAGACTGCTTAAGAAAGCCCTTGACTCTACAGAGATTATCAGTGCAAAACTTCGACGCAGGAAGGAGTGATAAAAATATAGAGGCTGCCCCGCAAGAGACAGCCTCTTCCATTTTTTCTATTTCTGGAATACCCCGATCTTTAACTTAAAAGGTGAAGAGACTAGTCGTTTATCTCTATCATCTTGAAGGGTACCCTGATGATAGACTCATAGTCTTCTCCGGCTTCAAGCATATCCTCATCATCCTCCTCGTAGTACCAGTTGACTTCTACCTCGTTCTTGGCCTTGTGAATTGCCTCAAGCTTCTTGAACACGTCAAGGATACACTTTGAAGAACTGGTGTTGAAATACTCCAGCCTGATGTTTACCACCGTTTTCGACAGGGGAGTCTCCTTATAGCCATCCAGCCAGTCAACAAGAGGTTTATAGAACTCAACTGAGTTTTCCGGGATTGACCTTCCCTTGATTTCGAATACGCCTGCCCCGGCGTCAAATTTTACTGTTGGGGTTTTTGATGTTCCTTCAATAATGATCGGTTCCATATTCATTTAAATTAATTATGTGGATTCAACTTCTTCGCTTACCAGAATATCGAGATAAAAAAACGATTGTGTTCCATTGAAGCCTTCAAACCTGTATGTCAGGTTGTTTCCGGTTTTCCTTGCAATGTCAACCAAACCGAGACCTCCTCCTCCCTTCTCAGAAATTTTCTGATGGTTGAGTATGAACTTGTACAACTCCTTGATCTCTTCTTTGCTCGACCGGTTTATCCGTTTTATCTTCTCTTCAAGCTTTTCAATCTTGTCGTTATGTATGAAATTGCCGGTGATAATCCTGTACCCCTCACCTGTACGTGAAACAAGAAGAAGTCCGAATCTTTCGGCATCACTTTCCGAGAAGCCCTCGGGAACTGCATCAACATGATGGAAGAGATTCTGAAGTGTTTCTACAAGGACATTATATACTTTTTTCTTGAGCTTGGGTTGTTCGTCATATTCATGCATCTTCTTCTCCACCAGATCAAGAACGCTGTTTATAAAATCAGAATCGACATTACCCTTATGATGCAGGATAACATCGCCAATCTCCTGTCCTTCCAAATAACTGTCAATTTTAAAGCTCATGTAAGCTTTCTTTATCCGGGGTAAAAAGTTTCAGTTAACAAATTTAATAAAAATCCTTACTTCCAAGTATCTGCGGGTTTTCAGTTTACAGGATTTCCCTGCAAGGCACATATTTTTTGATAAAAGTATTAATATTAATTGACGAACCGTACAGAATTATTGATAATTTTTTCCGCTACTGAACTTACCTGCCTCAATAAAATACCTGTTGAAATGGCACTCTATCGATCCGTTAAAAAGTTTTATCCTCTTCGATGGTTTCAGTGCAACAGCCTTAATAGCTTCATCCGACCCGGAAAATATCCACGCCTCAACCCCTGCACACTTATGTTTAAGAGTCGTGCCAATTGTTGAATAGAGCTTACTTACTTCTCCCGCATTAATCCTCTTTCCGTAAGGTGGATTAAGAATCATTATTCCGTCATTCCTGGGGGTTCCGCCAACGGTAAAATCATCTCTTACTATCTTTACGTCTCCCTCCAATCCGGCATTTGCAACAGTCTCCCTGGCAAGTTTTACCGCCTGCATTGAGATGTCGCTTCCGCTTATCAATACACCCACAGGCCTGATTGCTGAATTGTACTTTTGTTTTATAGTGCTGAATAAATCAGGATCATAACTCTTCCAGTTGTGGAACCCGAAAAACTCCCTGAAATAGCCCGGAGGTATACCCGCTGCGATCAATCCTGCCTCAACCGGCAGCGTGCCTGATCCACACATCGGATCGTGAAAACTTCTGTCACCATGCCAGCCTGTAAGCATGATCATGCCGGCTGCCAGTGACTCGTTAAGGGGAGCGGTCCCCTGATTCTTACGGTAACCCCTCTTGAACAGCGGCACAACCGACGAGTCGAGTGAAATGGTAACCTCCCTGTTGCTGATGTGCAGATTCACCAAAATACCCGGATGGGAAGGGTCGACCGAGGGTCTCCTACCGGTATGCTTGCGAAAATGATCGGCAATTGCATCCTTCACAACCAGCCCGGGGTAAGCTGTGTGCTTGTAGAACGGAGAGTTTACAACAGCCGTCACGGCAAATGTATTGTCGGCCGACATATATGAACCCCAGTCGGTCTTTACCGCCCTGTCGTACAGATCAGAATCCCTTTCAATGTTGAAACTGACAATCTCCATCAGTACCGAAATGGCTGTCCGGCTGGTGTAGTTAACGGCATACAGGGTCTCGGTTCCCCCTTCAAAAACCACAGCCCTGTTGCGCACCTGTACCGATTCGCCACCCGCATCCCTTATCTCCCGGGCCAGTACCTCCTCAAGGCCAAATAGTGATTTTGCTATAAACCTCATCCCACTGCCTGCCTAGAACCCGAGTAACGAATTGTAAGCGGCCTGACTGGATATTACCTCCAGTGCCCTTATCAGTACAGGATCATCATGATTCACAATCCTGTAATACTCATTCATATCCCATAAATCCCTGGCAACCAGTCCCTTCATGATTTTCAGCAACTCATGCTTCGATATCCTGAAGTGCTCCTCACGGTATTCCACCCCCAATGCAGCTGCCCTGGAAATGAAATCTTCAATATCACTGCTGCTGAACTCGAACCTCCTGCTGAAATCATCAAATACCGGATACAATTTCAATAGTCTTTCCCTGTTGTTGTCAGCATAAGCCAGTGTGAACTGTGTAACAACACCATTCCTTATAACATCACGGTAGTAATCCGAATAGGCCGAGGTATCTGCCGCAATGAAAAGGTCAGGCATTATCCCTCCCCCTCCGTACACAACCCTCTTCGTTGTAAGTGTGGTTGTCCTGAGCGAATCGGGGAAGTGAATGCTGTCGGCTGTCACCATTTCGCCATTGGCATACCTGCTCAGAAACGATTCCATATACTTGTCATATCCGTCGGCATATGGGCTCTGGATTGACCTCCCGGTGGGTGTAAAATACCTTGCAATTGTGAGCCTTACCATAGAACCGTCGGTAAGATAATACCCGTTCT
>VGGM01000064.1 GCA_016868515.1 Bacteroidota bacterium
ATTTTGTATTTGAATCGCTGAAAGGACGGACAACCTTCTTCTTTTCGCTGGCCCAGTCTATAACCAGAATAAAATACCCCTCAATATCAACAACAATCAGTGCCGATGAGCAGGGAAGGAAGAAAGAGCAGTTTATAGACATAAAAGCTGCCCTGGCTCCATTAGTCATGATAGCACGGATATATGCACTGCATAAGGGGATAAGGCTGAAGAGTACGGCCGACAGGATAAAAACATTAAGAGAGCTTAAGGGACTGAGTGAAGAGACGTGTGATGAACTATCCTATTTCCACAATTTTCTAATGTATCACCGGATGCAATCACTCCTTGGTCAGGCGATAGGCAGAGAGGAATTTACGAATGACGTTGCTCTCTCGTCGCTGAACGAAACGGAGCAACTAATACTCAGGAAGATAATATCACGTGCCGGCGGCTTCAATGATTTTCTTGCGGCAGAATTCATGAGCGCATTTCAGGGATGATTGTGTAAGAGAAAAATCTTAATACATTTGCTGACTGTTCAAATCTATGTCACTACAAAATGACCTATATAACTGCGCTGACAACCATGGTTGCAACGCCTAAGAATACTAACCTAAAAACCATAAATGGTGGAAACAGAAGATTACAGAATCAGTTTTTTCAGGCCGACCACGCATCGTGCAAGGCTTAACCGGAACCTGACCGTAAAGCTGTTCATAGCTTGGGCAGTTGCTATTTTCGGATTCCAGATACTTCTTAGGATCATTGAAAAACCTGTCCCTGAAGAGGGGCTTATCTCATTTTCAGCCGCATGGGAAAAGATAGAGACCGGGGCTGCTGAGATTACTGACTACCAGGCTGCAGCGAGGCCGATTGTCCAGGTACTGGGCAAGTCGTCGCTGAAAGACAGCGAGTACGAAGCATTGAAGGATGCGCTGGGGTGGATAGTTGCACAATTAATGCCTGATGATGAATTGAATGAACTCCAGAAAGAGGTTATTCATCTTAACCTTCTCAGAAATCAGATAACCTCTCTTAAGGATGACGGGTACATTAAGTCGAAAGAGGTGGTTGGGTTGAAGGCAGGCTCTGCCCTGGGCCTTGAAAATGGGTCACTGCTGGCGCTACTGCTGCCTTTGGGGCTGGATAATGACATGGCGCATGTTTCCCCTGAAAACAAGATGAAGGTGTCCGGAATATTGAGTACTTATATGATTCACAATCGTTCATTTCTTACCGATACAATACTCCTTGGCTTTCCATTTCACTACTTCTATACGGCAGTATTCCTCCTCATCTTCTTTATCGGGTTATGCTGGTTCTACTGTTACAGGACTGACAGGGTGCATGCCAGACTCAATTTCACAGAACAGACTACATAATGTATTGACTTTAATCAGGGAGAAACGTAAAGATGAAAAGAATATATTTACTCTTATTATTGTTCTTGCCGGCAGCTCTTTACGCTGCCAGCGACGTAACCCAACTGGAGGGTGGTTTCAAGGTCGGACCGGCTATTATATTGATCCTGATACTTTCCCTTTTTATTCTTGTAGGAATTGTATTCAGGGCTAAAGACACAACCGACTACTATGCAGCAGGACGTAAAATATCGCGTGTGGGTTCAGGTATGGCGATTGCATCAAACTGGATGAGCGCAGCCTCATTTCTCGGCATGGCGGCACTGATGTATGACGTTGGATATCACGGACTGGCATATGTTGTGGGCTGGACAGGCGGATATGTTTTGTTGCTCATCCTGATGGCAGGGCAGATAAGGAGGTATGGCAAGTATACTGCTGCCGACTTCATCGGAGACAGGTACTACTCAAGCTCATTGCGAACCATTGGTGCTGTTATTGCTATTGTAATCTCCATCGCATATGCTGTTGGTCAGTTTGGCGGTATAGGACTGATGTTCAAATGGGTACTGGGCATTAATTATCTGCCTGCCGTTTTAATTGGGGGGTCGGTGGTTCTGGCCTACACCCTCATTTCAGGAATGCTTGGTGTTACCAAGAACATGCAGATACAGTATATTATAATTATTTCTTCGTTCATAATTCCACTTTTCATCCTGACAGCCAGGTTTGATTACTTCTGGCTTATTCCACCAATAGGCTATGGTTCTGTGGTGCAGGATATTGTTGAGGGGATTCAGATTTCGGAGAAATCGGGTCTATTCAATTCACTGGGCCATCATTTTGCAATTGTGCCAAGTCCGGAATATGCAATGCCCTGGGATCCTTCAACAGGTCAGACATTCTTCCAATGGATTGCGATTGCATTCTCGCTGATGATAGGAACAGCAGGATTGCCTCATGTTATCCAGAGATTCTATGTTGTCCCAAAGGTTAGTGATGCGAGGTGGTCTGTAGTGTGGGGCCTGTTCTTTATTTGCCTGCTCTACTGGAGCGCTCCTGCATATTCAGCCTTCGGAAAGCTTCTTTCGGCAAATCCGGAAGTAGGGAAACTGGCAAAGGATGCAATAGTAGTATATACTGCGCAACTTGGGGATGTGCATCCACTTATAGTTGGATTGCTGGCGGCCGGAGGGGTCTCTGCAGCCTTCTCTACAGTTTCAGGACTGCTGGTGGCTGGTTCCTCTGCCTTTGCACACGACATTTACGTCAAAGTGATAAACCCGGTGGCAACTCCGAACCTTCAGCTAAGGGTAGCCAGGGTTAGTACTGTGATGATGGCAATCATAATTACAATATTGGCATTGTTTGATCTGGCCCTTATTGCCCAGCTTGTGGCAATAGCTTTCTCTATGGCAGGGTGCACGATATTCCCATTGTTTCTGCTGGGGATCTGGTGGAGCGGATCGAACAGGGCAGGAGCCAAGGCCGGACTGATTACAGGCAGTATCGTAACTCTGATATCGCTCACCTATCTCATCGGTGCGAAGGCAGGATGGAACCTGCCCTGGTACGGCTTTGTATCCTATTACCTGGGAGCCTGGTATTTTGCCTGGATAGGAGCGCCTCTTGCTATTTTGGCTAATATTATAATATCAAAACTTACAAGGGAGACTCCCGTTGAAATAAGACAGTTCCTGATAGAAAAAGTACATTCTTGATTTTGACTGCACAATTGGCGAATAAGGGCATAAGGATGGTCATCCTGGTTATGATCATCCTTACCTTTATTGGCATTGTAATAGCAAAAATCCACTACGGCAATGTCAACAATGCCGTTGATCCCCGTATCAAAGAGGCCCTGATAATGTATGGCCGTTACAACAGGTTTGCCTCTGAAAACAATACTGAAATGGTGGTTGCGATACTCGACAGCATCAGAACCATTTATCTTTCGGTTCCGCACTACATGAGCTCCTATGAATTGGGAGTAGTAGAGAATAATCTGGCTTCAGTATATCTTACCCTGGCCCTGTCGCCGGCAGGTATTGATGAAAGAAAGCAGTTTCTGCTCTCTGCCGCAGAAGAGCATCTGCTTTCAGGAATAGATTACTACTCTGTATGGATCGGGCTGTTCGGTAATCTTACCGAAGCGCAGATCAGCGGAATTGTTGAGGAGGAATTCGGCGGAGATGAAACTTTAAGGGCCTCGGAGAACCTTGATGCAATAATCAGAAAAAGGATCAGGGATCTTCTCGATGCTCAGAAGGAGACACCCAGAAGGTTGTCAGTGAGTTATTCCAATATGGGAATAATCAGCCGGCACCGGGAAAAAGCAGAGGAGGCTGTCAGCTATTATGAAAAGGCTCTTGAAATGTGGCCCGATAATCATACTGCCAGGAATAACCTGAACATCATTTTCGGGCTACCTGCGGTGAAACAGAGCTTCATAAGGAGGCTGTTTCCTCCGGACCGACTTTAAAGTGCATAATGAGAGATTAAATATAATGATATGAAATTTACCAGACTATTGTCAGCATTGCCGGTGCTCTTCTTTGCTGCATTTGCTTCAGCTCAGACCCTCAGTGAACCGCCCAAATATGGTATCAGTTTTTCCGGGTTCCTGAAAACCGATTACTTCCTCGACACCCGCGAAGGTGTTTCGATAAGGGAGGGGCACTTTCTTCTATTCCCTAGGAATATATCCCCTGATGCAAACGGGAATGACATCTATGCCAGTCCGTCATTCAACTTTTTGTCGATTCAGACAAGACTAACGGGCAGAATTACTGCACCGGATGCTTTTGGTGCAAAAGTTTCAGGGATCCTTGAGGCAGATTTCTTCGGCAACGAGAATGCCGCCTTTATTGATGCCAACGGATTCAGGCTGAGACACGCATATGCAAAGCTGAACTGGGAGAAAACCGAGCTGATAGCAGGTCAGTTCTGGCATCCCCTCTTTATTCCGGCATGCTTCTCAGGAGTGATCTCTTTCAATACGGGAGCCCCATTCCAGCCCTTTTCCCGGAATCCACAGGCGAGACTGACCTATAAGACCGGAAAGTTAAGTGTTACGGGGGTGATGTCAGCCCAGCGCGACTTCGCCAGCCCTGGCGGGTCAACTCCGTTACGAAATAGCGCTACTCCAATCGTAAGCGGACTGATATCGTTTGAGACTATGAACAGTAGTACAGGGAAAGGGTTTCTGGCCGGTGCCGGCGCAGACTACAAAACCATACAGCCCTTTCAAACCACGACATTACTGTTGCAGTCGTTTATTACTGATGAAAAGGTGAAGGGACTTTCGGCAACTGCCTATCTCAAAATCACAATGCCTGAATTCACCTGGAAGCTACAGACAATTTATGGCGAAAACCTGTTCGACCTGATTATGATGGGAGGATATGTGGTGAGTTCTCTGGCAGACCCGGCAACTAACCGGGTTACATACTCCACCCTTAATTACCATACCACATGGTCAGAAATCCAGACAACAGGAGATAAAGTGCAGTTCGCATTATGGGCCGGATATGCCCGTAATCTTGGCTCGAAGGAGACCATTCTGGCCTATTCGAACCGGATTGATGGAACCGAAGTCACAACCCGGGGAGCCGATATGAAATCAGTAACGAGAATATCTCCAAGGATCGTTTTTATTCAGGGGAAGTTCAACCTTGCCACTGAACTTGAATATACGACAGTGGCATATGCCACCAGGCGTACCGACGGCACCCTTAACCGCGACGATTATGGTAAGATAACAGATTCACAGAACGTTGGTAATCTCAGGGTTCTTCTGTCAGCAATACTAAATTTCTGATAATATAAAACCTGTAATAATTTAAAAACAACAAAAAAATGCACGGACCGGCAGCAAAACTTGGGGCTGACAATGCAGCAGCCAAAAAAGCAAAACTGGGAGTAATCCTGTTTTTCGTTTATCTGATAATTTACAGCGGATTTGTAGTAATAGGACTTTACGACCCCGATCTGATGGGGGCACATGTGCTTGGAAAGCAGAATCTGGCAATTGTGTACGGCTTCGGTTTGATAATCCTGGCCGTTGTTATGGGGTTTATCTACAATGCCGCCTGTACCAGAATGGAGAATAAAATGAACAATAAACAGGGGAGGTAGCTGCTATGACTTACGACGTTTCAATATGGGCAATTGCAATTTTCATAACATTTGTAGCCCTTGTTCTGGCCTTGTCCTTCTATTTCGCAAGAAAAACCAAATCGGCTTCGGGTTACTACGCCGCCGGAGGCAAAATACACTGGGGTGTTAATGGTATTGCCTTTGCCGGTGACTATCTTTCGGCTGCATCGTTCCTGGGCATATGTGGCATGATTGCCTTCTCGGGATATGATGGATTTCTTTACTCCATAGGTTACCTGGCGGGATGGGTTGTTGCCCTCTTCATTGTGGCGGAACCGCTTAAACGACTAGGCAAATATACCTTTACAGATGCCCTCGATGCCCGGTTCAACTCAAAATCAATTAAACTCGCTGCTTCGGGCAGTACACTGATTGTGTCGGTCTTCTATCTCATCCCACAGATGGTGGGTGCAGGCGACCTGGTGGTTCCGCTGCTCGGACTTCCTCACTGGATAGGTGTGGTAATTGTCGGTTCAATAGTAATTTTCATTGTGGCCACTGCCGGTATGACCTCAACCACCTATGTGCAGTTCATTAAGGGTGCATTGCTCATTATTTTCTCAACGATTCTGACAATCTATATTCTCAACAACGGACTTAACCTGAAACCCGGTGGAAATTACCATAAGTTCGTCAGTGTGGGTGTGGTTTTTGAGGATGGCAATCTGGCCGGGACCACCGATCCGTCATATACCCTAAAAGATATACATACTCTCGATGGCGGGCTCACATTTGCAAGCCTTGAGCGCGACGGAATTGTCAACTGGTACAAGCTCTCACCCGATTCAACATTCCTTGAGGAGATGCTTTCGGCTACTGTAGCCGATGATGGTACGAAACTATACAACGGCGAACCGAAGTCAGCCGGTAAATTCTACCAGGTCGGTCACCTTACAAAAATAGTTGTCGATGGCGAAGAGGTGGAAGAGACCGGTCCTCTCGGACCATTTAAATTCCTGTCAACACTCGAGAATACCGAGATTGCGCGGTTCACCAGAAAGGAGATTAAGGCCGCCCGCACAACTGTATGGTATCAGGAACCAACCCCTGGCTCCGATATGATAAAGCCGGGACTGCTTTACAAGATTTCTGCAAAGGCCGGAGCAAATTTCTGGACCAAACTCAATTTCGTTTCACTCATGCTGGCCCTCTTCTTCGGAACCTCGGCTCTGCCACATATTCTGATAAGGTATTACACCGTGCCCAGCCAGAGTGCTGCCCGTAAATCAACCATTGTCGCCATTGCCGCTATCGGATTCTTCTATATCCTTACAATGTACATGGGCCTTGGTGCAGCTATAAACGGAGTTCTCGACGTTGAAAGCAGCAACATGTCAGGCCCGCTTCTCGCCAAATATTTCGGGGTGGGACTATTCTCGCTTATCTCGGCAATTGCTTTCGCTACTGTGCTTGGAACCGTGGCCGGTCTTATCGTGGCATCGTCGGGCGCAATTGCACACGATTTCCTCGACAAATACCTCAACAGAAAAATGGATGACCGCCAGAAGGTTCGCGCAGGTAAAATGGCAGCCTTCGGAGTCGGTATATTCGCGATCCTGCTCGGAATTCTGTTTAAGGGAATGAATGTCTCCTTCCTGGTGGGTCTTGCATTTGCGGTGGCGGCCTCGGCTAACCTGCCTGCAATCCTGTTCCTCCTTTTCTGGGATAAAACAACGGCAAAGGGTATTGCATGGTCAATTGTAACAGGTATTGTCTCATCGGTTGGCATTATTCTGCTATCGCCTACAATGTATGAGAAATATGGACTTGACAAAGCTTTGGCACCAATCCCGCTTGACAATCCGGGCATTATTTCGATACCCCTGGCTGTGATTGTCCTTGTTGTAGTTTCACTTATAACGCAGAAGGACAATGTTAACAAGGTAGAAAACTATCATCTCGATTCTTAATAATCTTCAGCAATGATCAGTTTTTCGTCATTTTGGATGAGCTGTTAATCCAGTTTTTCAGGGATGAGACCATACATTCA
>VGGM01000065.1 GCA_016868515.1 Bacteroidota bacterium
CCCACCGTTTCAGAGGCCCGTATAACCGGGGTGAGGTCGGGCAGGTTGTTGGGTGTCGTAGGTGTGGGAACCGCAATAATGTGGAACGAGGCCCCGCGCAGATCGTCGGGATTGCTGGTTATATGTATATCGGTTCCGTCGAATGCTGACGGGTCGAGCTCATTGCTGGGGTCGATGCCCTTTTTCATAAGTTCGACACGGTCGGCACGGATATCGAATCCGACAACCTTAATTTTACGGGCAAATTCAAGTGCAATGGGTAAACCAACATAACCCAGTCCTATGACCGAGAGTTGCGTCTCTTTCTTTAATAGTTTCTCAATCATTATTTTATGTTCTTGATAGCAGGATGATAATCTCCCTTCATGGCGGCCGGTACGGAGTTTCTTATTCCGTACACTGTTTCGACCGACTGCCTTGAGTCTTCGAGTCCGTAGCCCCGGCCGGCGAGTATCTCCTGGTAAGTTATGGTATGCAACTCGGTGAATCCTTCGCTGAACTCGAATTCCTCGCCATTGACGGTTATTGACCTGTGTGTACGTTTACCCTTCTCCCTGGCTGCTGCAGGCAGGTCGTTGCTGTCGAGACTGAGAAACCAGCGTATGCGGGCGTTCTTCAATGTCATGAAGCCTGCAGCCTTATCGTTTTTTAGCAGATGCACGGTGCTTGAAACCGTCTCTCCGAAAATCCAGCCCAGCATATCGAAGAAGTGCACACCGATATTCGTGGCCACTCCACCCGATTTCTGCAGGTCGCCCTTCCATGAGATAAAGTACCAGTTACCCCTGCTGGTTATATATGTCAGGTCGATATCGTAAATCTTATCCTTCGGTCCGTTGATTATTCTTTCGCGCAACTTTATTATTTCGGGGTGGTGGCGCAGCTGCAAAATGGTATAAACCCTCTGTCCGGTCTCCCTCTCAATTTCACCGAGTGCGTCAATATTCCACGGGTTCAGAACCACGGGTTTTTCGCATATGGCATCGGCCTTGTGCCTGAGGGCGAACCTTATATGTGCATCGTGAAGGTAGTTTGGTGAACAGATGGTTACGTA
Organism: Bacteroidota bacterium; assembly: GCA_016868515.1. GTDB lineage: Bacteria > Bacteroidota > Bacteroidia > Bacteroidales > VadinHA17 > SLNP01. The sequence continues at coordinate 1,055 of VGGM01000065.1, forward strand.
ATCTATCTTTATGCCGTTTCGTTTCAGCTTCTCAAAATGGCGGTCGTACCTTTCGAACTCGACGAAGAAGTCACTTTCGGGGAAGTAGCTGTCGATGATTCCCACCGAGTCGAATTTATCGAGGCTGGCCAGGAGCCTGTTACCGGTATCCTTAATTGCCCTGAGATGCCTGACTGCAATATACCCGGCTATGCCAATAAGCCCGAAATTCTTTGGTTCCCGGTTCATGAGACTTTTTTAAAAGGAGAGGTAAAATTAGTCAATTATTTTAGAAACGGTATCATTCACTAGCTGGTATCTTACCCTGCTTTCGGGACAGAGGGCAAAACCATCGCTGCCGAAACTGAGCCTGTGCCCGTATTCGCTTACCCAGCCCACCTGCCTTGAGGGGTTGCCAACTACCAGTGCGTAGGGTTTGACAGGCCGGGTTACCACGGCCCCGGCTCCCACAAATGACCATTCACCGATTTCATTGCCGCACACAATAGTTGCATTGGCCCCGATTGATGCACCCCGTCTCACAATGGTTGTTACATACAGCTCCTTTCTGATAACCGAACTGCGCGGATTGATGATGTTAGTAAAAACCATTGATGGGCCCAGGAATACATCATCCTCGCATATTACTCCCGTATAGATTGATACATTGTTCTGAACCTTGACATTCCTGCCCAGTTTTACTCCCGGTGAGACAACAACATTCTGACCCAGATTGCAGTCTTCTCCTATTTCGCTTCCCGGCATGATGTGGGTGAAATGCCAGATTCGAGTTCCCCGGCCTATTTTGCAGCCTTCGTCAATTACTGCCGTTTCGTGTGCAAAATACTCTTTTTTCATTCCTGGTTTCTGAAGAAGTTAGTAACGTTTTCAGTGATGAAATTCATCTGTTCATCGGTAATTTCTGTGTGCATTGGCAGTGAGAGTACCTCACGTGAAAGCTGTTCGGTTACCGGGAAGCTGCCGTGCCGGAAGTTGAAGGATTCATACGCTTTCTGACGGCTTAGCGGAACTGGATAGTATATCATTGAAGGGATGCCTGAGCTGCGGAGGGCCGTCTGGAGGGCATCACGTTTTCCGTTGGTTACCCTGAGGGTGTACTGGTGAAAGATGTGGGTAGACCACCCTGAGGATTCAGGCAGAACAAGACCATCAATTCCCTGGAATGCCCTGTTGTAGCTTTCGGCTGCCTTTCTCCTTGCCCTGTTGAAACTGTCAAGGTGCCTGAGTTTGACCCTGAGGATGGCAGCCTGAATTGTGTCAAGCCTCGAGTTTACGCCTACATGATCGTGGTAATACCTTACCCTCATTCCATGGTTTATGATACTCCTTACCCTTGCTGCAAGTTCATCGTCGTTGGTATAGAGGGCACCTCCGTCGCCAAAACATCCAAGATTCTTGGAAGGGAAGAAAGAGGTACAGCCAATGGTACCAATGGTTCCGGCCTTTGCCCTGCGGCCGTCACTGAAGATAAAATCGGCCCCGGTGGCCTGGGCGGTATCTTCTATTACATAAAGGTTATGCCTTTGGGCAATAGCCATAATTGCCTCCATGTTGCAGCACTGCCCGAAGAGGTGTACAGGAACAATGGCCCGTGTCTGCGGAGTTATTGCCTTTTCTATTTCAGCGGGTGTCAGGTTGAAGCATTTCAGGCATGGGTCGGCAAGCACAGGGGTGAGCCCCAGCAGGGCTACCACCTCAACTGTTGCAATGAAGGTGAAATTTGTGGTGATCACCTCGTCGCCCGGTTTCAGTTCGAGTGCCATCATGGCCACCTGAAGGGCATCGGTGCCGTTGCCGCAGGCAATAACATTCCTTACGCCCATGTAACTTCCAAGCTCATTTTCAAAGGCTTCAACATCGGGGCCCTTGATAAACGCGGTTGACTCAAGCACCCGTTTTACTGATTCATCAATTTCGGATTTCATTCTCTCGTATTGCGACCTCAGGTCAACCATCTGGATATCTTTCATCTTTGCCCGCTGTTTCAGGGTACGAAGATAATATATTTTGACTTTTTGCCTTTTGGCATCACACCTGCGGAAATTTGTTTAATTTTGCGTACGGGAGGCATTAGAGATGAAAAACGACATAACAGCCACCATACGGGAGCTTTTATTCAGCCACGACTGCGTTATTATACCGGGGTTCGGGGGCTTTATCCTCAACTATGTTCCGGCCGCCATTGACAAGTCTGACTCATTGTTCTACCCTCCGGCACGAAGGGTCAGTTTCAATCGCAATCTGAACCACAATGACGGATTACTGATTGGTGCAGTAAGCCGCAGCCATGATATCAGCTATAGCGAAGCAATGGATATAACCGGGAAGTTCGCCACCGATCTGAAGAAGAGAATTTCACGGGGCGAGCAGGTGGTTTTTGAGCATATCGGCACTTTTCAGGCTAACCGTGAGGGAAATATCCAGTTTGAACCCGACAGGAACGCAAATTACAACCTGGGGTCATATGGACTTGAACCGGTGAAGTATGAACCGATGGCCGGCTATGATGTAAGGAAGAGGATTATGAAGCCCGGGACAAAACCGTTATCAACGGGTATGCCCTGGAGAAAGATGCTGGTAAGGGCTGCCGTTGCGGTGCCGGTGCTGATTGCACTTGTTGCGGTTCCACTCCGGACAGACCTCTTCAGGTCGCAGATGGATAAGGCTTCACTTAATCCGCTCGCCAGTACCGAGCTGGAACAGAACCGCAGGGCAATTGATGAAATGCCCGTTGTTTCCGTCACCGGCGATGATCCTGCCGGCACCGTGGTTGAGATTCCTGCCGTGGTTGAGATTCCGGAGGTTACATCAGCCATACCAGTTGATGAGGAGGTTGTATTGTACCATCTGATTGCCGGCAGCTTCCGGTCGGTTGAAAATGCCAGGGCGATGGCAGGGAAACTCCGGTCGATGGGCTACCAGCCCGAACTTATGGATGCCCCCGACGGATATACCAGGGTTTCAGCCTCAGGGTTTCCCGATCTGGGATCGGCCAATGCCGCAAAAGCCAGACTCTCAGAGACTGTTGAAGGACTCTGGGTTCTGAAGAGCAGGTAGGCTTCCTACTTTATCACATTTCCGTTACCGGTTTTCTGTTCAGGCACTACAAACACCAGCCTGCCTCCGGGCTCTTCTGCAAGAAGTACCATGCCATGTGACTCAATGCCTTTTATGGTACGCGGAGCAAGATTGGTTATTACCGATACCTGCTTGCCCGCCAGCTGATCGGGAGTGTAATGCTCAGCAATACCCGAGACTATAGTCCTGATATCCAGACCGGTATCAATCGTCAGCTTCATCAGCTTATTGGTTTTCGGAACCTTTTCTGCCCCGAGAATTGTTGCGATACGCAGGTCGGATTTTGTGAAATCGTCGAATGATACCTGTGGTTTTTCAGGCTGGACAACGGCTGTGGCAGCCTCATTCTGTTTCTTTGTTTCCATCAGCCTGGCAATCTGTCTTTCAATTTCTTCATCTTCAATCTTCCCGAAAAGCAGGCCCGGGTTATGCACCTTATGTCCGGGTTTCATCAGGTCGTTTCTGCCGGCATCGTCCCAAACGGCCTTTCCGGTGTTAAGCCACCCCCTCAGCTTCTCCATAGAGAACGGGATGAATGGTTCCATAAGCATTGACAGAGAGGCTGTTATCTGAAGCGAAACATTGATGATTGTTTTAACCCTTTCGGGGTCGGTTTTGATCAGTTTCCACGGTTCGGTGTCGGCCAGATACTTGTTTCCGAGTCTTGCGAGGTTCATTGCCTCCTTCAGGGCTTCGCGGAATCTGAAGCCTTCGAGGGCAGTTTCGGTTGCGGCCCTGTATGAGGGGATGGCCTCCAGCACTTCGCGGTCGTAATCATCAACCCTGCCTGTTGCCGGCACAATACCGTCATAATAATTCGAAGTCAGTACCAGGGTGCGGTTAACAAAATTTCCGAGAATTGCTACCAGCTCGTTGTTGTTACGGGCCTGGAACTCCTTCCATGTGAAGTCGTTATCCTTGGTTTCGGGCATGCTTGAGGTGAGGGCATACCTGAGTACATCCTGTTTGCCGGGGAAATCAACGAGGTACTCATGCAGCCATACAGCCCAGTTACGTGAGGTTGAAATCTTGTCGTTTTCGAGGTTCAGAAACTCATTGGCCGGAACGTTGTCGGGAAGTATATAGCTACCTTCAGCCCTGAGCATTGCAGGAAAAATGATGCAATGGAAAACGATATTGTCTTTTCCGATGAAGTGGATCATCCTTGTTTCCGGGTCTTTCCAGTATTTTTCCCAGTCGGGGGTCAGTTCACGGGTAGCCGAAATATATCCGATGGGGGCATCGAACCATACATAGAGGACTTTCCCTTCGGCACCCTCCACAGGCACGGGTACTCCCCAGTCGAGGTCGCGGCTGACGGCACGGGGCTGGAGCCCCTGGTCGATCCACGATTTACACTGGCCGTATACGTTGGTCTTCCACTCCTTGTGTTCCTCCAGTATCCATTGTCTCAGCCATGGTTCATAACTGTCGAGGGGGAGGAACCAGTGAAGGGTTTCCCTCAGAACCGGTTTGCTGCCGCTGATGGCCGACTTAGGGTTGATGAGGTCGGTAGGATTCAGCGATGTGCCGCATTTCTCGCACTGGTCGCCGTAGGCATTCTCGTTGGCGCAGTGCGGGCAGGTGCCGGTAATGTACCTGTCGGCAAGGAAACAGGCAGCCTCCTCGTCATAGTACTGCTTCGAGGTTTTTTCGATGAACCTGCCACTGTCGTAAAGCTTCCTGAAAAAATCAGAAGCAGTCTGGTGATGGACAGCGTTTGATGTACGTGAATAGATATCGAAGGCAATACCGAAATCGGCGAACGCCTTCTTGTTAAGAGCATGGTACCTGTCAACTACCTCCTGCGGAGTAATCCCTTCCTTGCGGGCCTTCAGGGTAATGGGTACCCCGTGCTCATCGGAGCCGCAAATTGAGATAACATCGGTTCCTTTCAGCCTCAGGTACCTTGTGTAAATATCGGAAGGCACGTAAACACCGGCAAGGTGACCTATGTGAATGGGTCCGTTGGCGTAGGGCAGGGCTGAGGTTACCAGTACACGCTTGAAATTGCTCATTTTCACCTAAATATTGTCAGATTGCATAAAATTGTCACAAAGATAATAATTTTACGGTTCAGGGCCGGGCTGCAACCTGTTCCGGACCTGTGAACAAACGGTTATGAAAGATATGCAGATAGTACCCCCGTTCCTGAAAAATGGCGACACGGTTGCAATTGTTTCGCCTTCGGGCGTGGTGGAACCGGGGCCTGTTGAAAGTGCGACAGATTTAATCCGCAAATGGGGCCTGAATGTCATTCACGGGCAGAGCATTCTGGCTGTGGCCGGCACTTTTGCCGGAACCGATGAGCAGCGGATCAGCGACCTGCAGAAGGCGGTTAACAACCCCATGGTGAAGGCAATTATCTGCACCAGGGGCGGGTACGGCTTAAGCCGCATTATTGACAGGATTGATTTTTCGCCACTGGCAGCGTCGCCGAAATGGATTGTCGGATACAGTGACATAACGGTAATGCATCTGTGGGTTTCGGCTCTTTATGGCATTGCCACAATACACGGGGAGATGCCTCTGAATTACCGCAACCCTGAAAAGAGTGCACGTTCGGTTACCTCTGTCCGCGATCTTCTTTTCGGCAGGGAAACGACATATGAGTGGGAAGGCCATATTACTAGGCCGGCATCTGCACGAGGCATTGTTACCGGCGGAAACCTGGCACTTATGTACAGCCTGTCGGGCACAATTGGCCGGCCCGATACCGACGGAAAGGTACTTTTCATTGAGGATACTGGAGAGTATTACTACAGTGTTGACCGAATGCTTCATTCACTCAGGCTGTCGGGCATGATCAGCAATCTGGCAGCCCTGCTGGTGGGCGATTTTGGCGATTTGCGCGACAGTACAGTTCCTTTCGGAAAGTCAGTGAAGGAAATCGTTGATGATGTTACAGCGGATTTTGATTACCCTGTTTACCATGGTTTTCCGGCAGGACACTGCCCCGACAATGTTGCATTTTTCCTCGGCAGGGAGGCCCTCCTTTCGGCTGATGGAACCATGCTCAGGATGGAATACCCGTGAGCCATCAGAATGCTGCCAGCAGCAGGTCAATATCCTTCGAAAGGATTCCGAACTTTTGCCCCAGTGTTTCGTTGGTCAGGATGCCATTATAGATATAGACTCCGTTGCGGAGGCCGTGATCGTTTTTAAGCATTGGTGTAATGCCTCCTGAGTCGGCCAGGGTTTGCAGCAGTGGTGAGAATATGTTGCTGAGGGCAATGGTAGCTGTCCGGGCCACCCTCGACGGCAGGTTCCATGCCGAGAAGTGGATTACTCCGTGCTTGATGTAGACGGGGTCCTGCAACTCGCGGCACTCAGTGGTCTCA
>VGGM01000066.1 GCA_016868515.1 Bacteroidota bacterium
TGTAACACACCACAAGGTTGTGGAGACAGCTGCCGAAGCCGCTGCCATGGCAATAAAAACAACCGTAAACATCAACTGCGGAGTGGTTTACCGTAATATACCTGAAGCTTTTATTAAAGATCTTATTACCGAACAGGAGATAGACAGTGCACTCGCCGGCGGACTGAAAATTCTGTTCCGTCTGGGGTGGTTCGACAGCGTCGATGACACACCGTGGAAAGATCTTGGCAACAATGATATAGCAACCGCAAAAAACAGGGCACTGGCCCGAAAGACAGCCGCCTCGTCAATGGTACTTCTGAAGAACAACGGAGTGCTGCCTCTGAAAAAGGATCTGAGAAACATCTATGTTACCGGTCCGAATGCCGCTGCCATGGAGCCTCTATGGTCGAACTACAACGGTTTTTCGGGCGAACTGGTTACCGTACTCGAAGGAATCACCGGAAAGGTTAGTGCGCATACAGCCATTAGCTACAATCCGGGCTGCGGGCTGACAGGTGATACCCTTTTCCGCGGAACATGGCTTATGGGCGAAAGTGAGGCTGTGGTGGCAGTGATGGGACTGAATTCACTTATTGAGGGAGAGGCAGGCGATGCATGGTTAAGTGAATATGGAGGCGACCGGAATGCGATCGGACTTCCTGCCAATCAGGTGAAGTATATAAAAAGACTTGCTGAAGGAGGGAAGCCTCTTATAGTGGTAGTGATGGCAGGAAGTGCGGTGTCGCTGAGTGAAATAGAGCCCTATGCCGATGCTATTCTATATGCGTGGTACCCGGGCGAGCAGGGGGGCAACGCGGTGGCCGACATCCTGTTTGGCGATGTCAATCCCGCCGGAAGACTACCCGTAACCATATACCGTTCGGCTGACGATCTGCCTCCCTTTGAAGAATACTCGATGGTCGGACGCACCTATCGCTATTTTGAGAGGGAGCCGGAGTATCCGTTCGGCTTCGGACTAAGTTACACCTCCTTTGAATACTCAGGGTTTGTGGCTTCCGGGCGTGAATTCGCCGAGAACGATATCATTAAGCTTGAGGTTACCGTCAGAAACAAGGGTGAGGCAAACGGAGAGGAAGTTGTGCAGATATATGGAAAATCGCACGACACCGGATGCGGACCCCTGTTGAAATCACTTGTCGCCTTTAAACGGGTACCTGTACCAGCCGGTCACGAAACAAAAGTAGAATTCGAGATACCGGTCAGTCAGCTGCAGGTGTGGGATCCGATGGAAGAAAAATTTGTCAGCCGGTTAGGCGAATACAGCCTCTTCGCAGCAAGGAGCTCTGCCGACGAAACCACTGAAATCAGAGTTGTGATGAAATAGGGGCTCTTTTCTACGTCAGCGAATTATCAGGTTAAGTTTTTTCCAGATTTCGTCGAGAAAGAGGAACGGGACGGCAACGGCGTCGGGATTTTCACCCATACGCACCAGCACCAGGTTCTGTGAAGGAACAACGCTGACATACTGCCCGTTCTTGCCTATTCCCGAATACATATCTGTGGGACCATTCGGTGTCATATTTCCGGGAAAGACCGTCTGCATTTCAGGGACCATAAATGACTCTTTACCATTAAGCCACCAGAGATATCCGTAACCTTTGTTAATACTCTGCGAGGTGGTAATCATCTCCTTCAGAAATACCTTGTCCCCCATAACTGTAGCGCCGTTCCAGTCGCCGTTATTCAGCATCAGAAGACCAAACCGGGCCATCGATCTGGCGGTGGAGAAGAATACATTGTCGTAATCAATCCAGCTCCAGAAACCATCCATCCCTATCCTGTCGCCCAATACTCTTTCAAAATGGGTGGTGAAATTCTCTCCGGTTGCATTTGTGACAACATGCTCGAGTATCGAATAGGGAGCATTGTGATAGGCCCACCGTGTTCCTGCAGGTGCCTTGTATATCATGCTGGCTGGCTGGAAGTTATGATTATCGGCAACACCATCGTCGAGCCCGGTTGTCATGGTAAGCTGGTGCCTGATGGTGATAGCATTTTCCTGGGCCGGAGTGAGACTTGTCCATCCCGTACCAAGATATTCGGATGACTTATCGTTTATCGATAGCACTCCGTCTTCAGCAGCCTTGCCAACAATAAAGGCTGTGAGGGTTTTCCCGGCAGAGGCCCAGTACCAGTAGGTTGAAACCGAGAAAGGAGCCGTCCCTGTAAGATTGGTTCCGTAGTAATACTCCATCACAATCTTGCCATTCTTTAGAAGAATGAAGGCCCTTGTTCCGTTTTCCTCGAGCATTTCGGTGAGGGCAGGAATTGCCGAAACATTCCATCCAAGGGTGGCCGGTGTTACGGACTGCCATTCAGTTATACCGGCAGGGGGAAAGTAGAGATTCACTCCAACCGGCTCCTTTTTGCAGGCTGTGTGAAGTAAGACCAAAGCAAGAGATATGATTCTCAACATACAAATCAGTTTTTGGCATTCAGGTGCGTTTGAAAGATACAACCATTTAACGACGGTACTTTTCAAACCAGTAATAGAGGTAAAGCTGTGTTCTGAAGTAATTTGATGGTTTAGAGCCGGTGCCGTGGAATTCATTCTTGAACCTGATCATCATCGTCGGCACCTGTAACACTTTAAGCGCCTGGTAGTATTCCTCGGTCTGCGATATGGGTGTGCGCAGGTCATCTTCGCCACACATAAGCATTGTTGGTGTTTTTACGTTGCCCACATACATCAGTGGCGATCTTTTGAGGTGCTCTGAAGGATCAACCCAGGGATATTCCTTAAAGTTGCGGTACCAGCTCACCCCGTCGGTAGTACCAACAAACGACAGCCAGTTGATAACAGGGTAATTGACCGATGCAGCTGCAAAACGATCGGTATGCCCTACTATCCATGAGGTAAGAACACCACCGCCGCTGCCTCCGTAAACAAACATATTCCTTTCGTCGATAAATCCCTTTTTGATAACTTCATCTACCCCGTTCATCAGATCGTCATAATCCTTATCCGGATATGCATTCTTGATGGCATTCCCAAAAGCACTGCCATAGCCCGAGGAGCCCCTGGGATTGGTATAGAGTACCACGTATCCCTCGGCTGCATGATGCTGCCATGTGAAGTTGAAGCCCACATTGTACATTGCATGGGGTCCGCCATGAATAACCAATATGAGCGGGTATTTCTTCGACGGCTCAAAATCAGGAGGCTTAACTACCCATCCGTGAACGTCAAAATTGTCGGTCGATTTGTACCATATCTCCTCAACCTTTCCTAGCGTTATCCTGTCGAGAAGATTTTTGTTGACAGATGTAAGTATATTGATTACCGGTTTTGTGATATTGAAGGAGACAATATCGCCGGGGTTATGGAAGTCGGTCAGTGTAGCCACAGCCATTCCGTTGTTGTTTATGTCATTGACTGAAAGCATATGGTTACCGTTTGTTACCTGACGGCAGTCTCCCCTGAGCGGAGCGAACCAGAGGTTCCTTGTTCCGTTATAATCGGCCGAAAAGTAAACTCCGGAATTGTCGCGGGCCCATATTAGTCCTGATGGACTTCTGTCGAGGTTGGCTGCTATCTCTTTCGGATTGGAGCCGTCAATATCCATTATATAGAGCCTGCTCTCGATATATGTGTCGTCTGTCCAGTCATGCCCCACATAAGCTACTCTTTTACCGTCGGGCGATACAACCGGCGAACGGTCGATTCCTTTTCTGTTTGTCAGCTGCCTGATAATGGTTGTCTCAACGTTAACAGCATAGATCTCCGATTCGCGGTAAGCATATTCTGCATCCTCCCTCCTGAGTGAAGAGAAGAGTATCTCTTTTCCATCGGGAGTCCATTCTATTCCCGAATGGTTCCAGTTTCCGTGGGTGAGCTGTCTGATTGCGCCCCCTTCGGCCGATACGAGAAAAATATGTGTATATCCATCCTCTATGAAACCCACCCGGTCGCGCCTGTAAACCAGACTGTTAATGATTGTGGGCGCCTCTGTCCATTTTGCACCTTCAGGGCGGGCGGGCATCTTTATGGGTATTGACTCCTGGTAGGGAACCAGCATTGAAAATGCAATACTCTTTCCATCAGGAGACCAGGTAATATTGGAAGGAGACTCTTCCAGCCGGGTTATCTGGGTGGAACCTTCCAGTCCTGTGTATTTTACAAATATCTGGCTACCCCTTGGTTCCCCCGAAGAAATATATGCAATGCGGGAGCCGTCGGGAGACCATACGGGAGAGCTGCCGCGTGAAAGGAACCTGTTGCGGCTGCCGTCGGCATTCATGATGTAGAGATCGGAGGGTCGTGTGTCGTTTACCATATCTACCCAGCCTCGGGCGTAGATTATCTCCCTGCCGTCGGGCGAGATTTTCGGTGAGGAGACGCTCACCATATCGATAAAGTGCTCAAGCTTCAGTTTACCGGCCTGCTGGCCGTTCAGCGGGAGGCAGAATGATACCATAAGGATCATTAACGGCACTACCGGCAGTAATTTTTTTGCAGTTGTTCTCATCGGTCTTTCAGATTCGATAATTGTACCCGGCAAGATACAATTTCTCCGAGAATATGAAGGGGGCTGGAACTGATAATCAGGACTCTCTTATAATGGGAAATTCCATAACTTGTGGGAAAATTTCCGAATCGATGAAGAAAAGGATTAAGTTCTCTCCGGTGTCTTTCCTGCTTACGGGTCTTGCCGCGCAGGCGGGCCTGATGACTGGATGTAATCAGGCGAAAGCACCTGACAAGCCCAATATCATTTTCATTCTTGCCGATGATCTTGGGTACGGGGATCTGGGGGTTTACGGGCAACAAAAGATTGAGACGCCAAATATTGACAGACTGGCATCAGCAGGTATTCTCTTTACCGACTGCTATTCCGGATCGCCTGTCTCTGCCCCGTCGCGTTGTGTGCTTCTTACCGGAATGCATACCGGCCGGGCCCCTATCCGCGGCAACGATGAATGGGCAGAAAGAGGCGAGGTGTGGAATTTCGCCAAAGCGGTTGAGGATCCTTACCTCGAGGGTCAGCGCCCCCTCCCGGAGGGAACTGAAACGATAGGATCACTCCTGCAGAAAGCCGGCTACAAGACAGCCATTGTTGGCAAATGGGGATTGGGAGCCCCATTGAGTGAAGCAATTCCGACAAGAAAGGGGTTTGACTTTTTCTATGGCTATAATTGTCAGCGTCAGGCCCATACCTTTTATCCGGTGCATCTGTGGAAGAACGAAGAGAAGGTATGGCTCGAAAATGAGCTTGTGGTTCCCGGAACAAGGCTTAGTCAGGGAGAGGATCCCCTCGATGAAAAGAGTTATGCCAGATATACCCAGAAGCATTACTCTCCCGACCTGATGCATGAGGAGGCGAAGAAATTTATTAGGGAGAACCGTGAGAATTCATTTTTCCTCTATTATGCCACCCCGATTCCCCATGTCCCTTTGCAGGCACCGAAGGAATTGGTTGATTACTATGTTCAGAAATTCGGGGATGAAGAGCCTTACGATGGTTCCAGGGGTTATTTTCCGGCCAGGCACCCCAGAGCAACATATGCTGCGATGATTTCATATCTCGACCATCAGGTTGGAGAATTGATTGAACTGCTTAAGGAAGAGGGTCTATATGAAAACACTCTGATTTTTTTCACTTCCGATAACGGGCCAACCTATGCAGGCGGAAGCGACTCCCCATGGTTCAGCAGCGGCGGGATATTTGACAGCGAATACGGAAAGGGGAAAGGCTTTCTGCAGGAAGGAGGAATCAGGGTGCCTATGATCGCGGCCTGGCCATCACGTATTAAACCCGGAACACGTACAGGTCGTGTTACGGCCTTCCAGGATGTTTTACCCACCCTGTGCGGGATTACAGGCGCTGATGTGCCTGAGGCAGTCGACGGTATAAGTTTCCTCCCCGTTTTGCTTGGCAAAAAGCAGAAGGAAGAAGCGGAATATCTCTATTGGGAATTTCCCGAGTCGGGTGGACAGATTGCAATCAGAATGGGCAACTGGAAGGGTATTGCAAGGGATATCAAAGCAAGAAAGGAGGTAAGGTTTGAACTGTATAACCTGGAGAATGACATAAAAGAGGAGAATGACCTTGCCAATGATTATCCCGACATTATAAAGAGGTTTTTTGAAATAACAGAGGCCGAACACACCCAGCCTAAAATTCTGAGATTCAGAATGACCGAACTGGGAGATTCCATCCGTTGATCACAGGCACAATACCTTATAAGACACCATCATGAGAAGAAAACTTATAAAAAAACTGGCCCTGCTGACAACGGGCGCAGGCATGGCAGGTTGTGGCAGTACGACAACTGAAACCATACAGCCCAACATCCTTTTTATAATGAGCGATGACCATGCTTATCAGGCGATAAGTGCCTATGGCCACGGGCTGAACCAGACACCCAACATCGACAGGCTTGCCGAAGAGGGAGCTATTTTTACACGGGCCTGCGTGGCAAATTCCATCTCTGCACCCAGCAGGGCAACACTACTTACGGGAAAACACAGTCATGTAAACGGCAAAACCGACAACCGTCAGCCGTTTAACTGGGATCAGCCCAGCTTCCCGAAGCTGATGCAGGCAAAAGGCTACCAGACAGCAATGATAGGGAAGATACACCTCGATGGTATACCCCAGGGCTTCGATTTTTCAATGGTGCTGCCGGGCCAGGGGCAGTATTACAATCCCGATTTCCTTGTTGACGGTGAGAGGGTCAGGACAGAGGGGTACTGTACCGACATTATAACTGACCTGACACTTGACTGGCTTAAGAATAAGCGTGTTGCAGATAAGCCCTTCCTGCTTCTATACCATCAGAAAGCTCCGCACCGCAACTGGCAGCCGGCACCCGAGTATCTTACCCTTTATGACGACATTACCTTTGACCCTCCGGCCAATTTCTTTGACGATTATTCAGGAAGAGGCACGGCGGCAAGAGAGCAGGAGATGCAGATAGACGGACATGCACGGTGGGGACATGACTTTAAATTCCTCGTCGACCCTGATGGCGACACCACTGACGTAGCAGCCCAGCTTCGGCGGTTCACTCCTGAACAGAAGGAGCTGTGGCTGGCCGCCTACACACCGAAGAATGAGGCAATGAAAGCTGCAAACCTTACTGGCAGGGAGCTTGCTATCTGGAAGTTCAACCGCTACATTAAAGACTACCTGCGCACAATAAAGTCGGTTGACGATGGTGTAGGGGAAGTGCTTGACTGGCTGGAGCAAGCCGGACTTTCCGAAAACACCATTGTGATATACACCTCCGACCAGGGTTTTTATCTGGGTGAGCATGGGTGGTTTGACAAGAGGTTCATGTACGAAGAGTCATTCCGAACCCCGTTGCTTATCAGGTATCCCAAAGAGATAAAACCTGGAACGAAAATCGATAAGCTTGTTCAGAACATCGATCTCGCTCCGACCTTCCTCGACTATGCCGGCATTGAAATACCTGAGGATATTCAGGGTGAGTCGTTCCGC
>VGGM01000067.1 GCA_016868515.1 Bacteroidota bacterium
TGATAATAGGGAGGTACTCCATCTGGCGGCGCCACTCGGTTGTTTTGTCTGATATTGCCCGGAATGATTCATTCTGCAGATTCAGCTGAGTCGCAATATGGTCGCGCTTATTTACGAGTTCAAGGAGGGTTCCGCTGTTGATAAAGCCTGTCAGTTCACCGTAGCGTTCAATACCTCCGGTTGCCGGCTGCCTGAAATTTGAGGGAAGGGTATCCATCTCCAGTACAGGCCTGTAGCGGTGGTCATCGGAAAGCCTGAACTCATTCAGCCTTTCAATCATATCGTCCATCTCCCTGTCAATCATATTCAGTTCCAGCATCACAGTCTCAATGCTGCTCATGAGCCTTGCCTCCTCGGGGGAACCAAAGGTTTTTGTAAAGGCATACCTGTAGATGAAAAACATGATTACCGAGGCAGCAAACCAGACAGCAAACCTCAACAACCTTCTTGAAAAGGGTAATCTGACCCTCTTATACTGCAGGTCGACATCATCAAAGAAATATTTTCCGCTTTTGAATGCCACTTATGAATTCGCCGGTTTTTTTTCAATGAAAAGGCAAATTAATGGTAAAAAAAGTAATTTTACAACCCATTTTGGCAATCTTTTTACTTAAATTACTGATTTCTGGCTATGACAAATATGACTGCGCAGGAGATAAGGAGTGCCTTCCTCAATTATTTCAGGAGTAAAAAACATCGTATTGTACCCTCCGCTCCGATGGTCATTAAGGATGATTCCACCCTTATGTTCACCAACGCCGGGATGAACCAGTTCAAGGATATTTTCCTTGGGAACAGGAATACAGCCGACCCGAGAATTGCCAACACCCAGAAATGCCTTCGTGTTTCAGGCAAGCACAACGATCTGGAAGAGGTTGGACACGACACATACCATCATACCATGTTTGAGATGCTGGGAAACTGGTCTTTCGGCGATTATTTCAAGAGGGAGGCTATTGGCTGGGCATGGGAATTCCTTACAAAGGTTATCGGACTGCAGGCAGGCAGGCTCTATGCAACGATATTTGAAGGTAACCCGGAAGAAGGTGTGGCGCGCGATGACGAGGCATACAATTATTGGCTTGAGTGTTTCCCCGGGTCCGTTAACCGGATACTGGAGGGATCGAAAAAAGACAACTTCTGGGAAATGGGCGATACCGGCCCGTGTGGTCCCTGTTCTGAAATACACATTGATCTGCGCAGCGATGACGAGAGGGAGAAGGTTCCCGGGCACAACCTGGTAAACACCGGGCACCCGCTGGTTGTTGAAATCTGGAACCTGGTATTCATACAGTACAACCGGAAGGCCGACGGATCGCTAGAGCAGCTGCCGGCAAAGCATGTCGATACCGGGATGGGTTTCGAGCGGCTCTGCATGGCCGTTCAGGGGAAAAAGTCGAATTACGACACCGACCTGTTTCAGCCGGTTATCGGGGAGATTTCCGATATATGCGGCCACGAATATGGAGAATCGGATAGTCGCGACATTGCCATGAGGGTTATCGCCGACCATCTCAGGGCTGTGTCGTTCTCCATCGCCGACGGCCAGATTCCCTCCAATAACAGGGCCGGATATGTGATAAGGAGAATTTTGCGGCGCGCCGTAAGGTACGGCTACAATAACCTTGGTATGGAGGAACCCTTTATTTACAGACTGGTTCCGGTACTTGCCGGGGTAATGGGCGATACTTTTCCGGAACTTACGTCGGGCAGGGAGCATATTTCAAGGGTCATACATGACGAGGAAACGGCCTTCCTCCGCACCCTGGGAAAGGGTCAGAGGCTTATAGACAAGGAGATTGCCGTTATCAGGAGGGAAGGAAAAGATGTTCTTCCGGGTTCGGTTGCGTTCGAACTTTACGACACTTATGGGTTCCCCCTCGACCTTACACAACTGATACTGAAGGAGAAAGGTCTGGAGGCCAATATCACGGAGTTTGAGGCATGCATGAAGACGCAACGCGAAAGGTCGCGCGAGGATGCTGCTGTTGACACAGGCGACTGGGTGGTTATAGCCGAGCAGGAAGAGACAGTATTTACCGGGTACGACCAGACTGAGGATATCGTTCACATTTCAAAATACCGGTCAATTAAGTCGCGCAACAGGGAGCAGTTCCAGCTTGTGCTAAACCGTACACCTTTCTATGCAGAGTCGGGCGGACAGGTTGGTGACAGCGGGACGCTGAGCAACAGCAGGGAGACAATCAGGATTATTGATACAATCAGGGAGAACAACCTGATAATACATATTACCGACAGGTTGCCCGTAGAGCCGGAGGCTGAGTTCACTGCCCGGGCTGATGCCGCCAGGAGAGAGCTGACCGAAAGCAATCACTCTGCGACCCACCTTCTGCATTTCGCCCTCAGGGAGGTCGTTGGGAAACATGTAGAGCAGAAGGGCTCGCTGGTTAACCCCGACCGCCTCAGGTTTGACTTCAGTCATACTTCCAGGCTGTCGCGTGAGGAGATAGCGGCTGTTGAGAACATGGTCAATGAAATGATTGCCGGCAATATGAACCGCGACACCCACAGGGATGTTCCGGTTGAGAAGGCTAAGGAGATGGGAGCCATGGCCCTCTTCGGTGAAAAGTATGGGGACAGCGTGAGGGTAATCAGTTTTGGCCCTTCAGTAGAACTTTGCGGAGGAACACATGTGGAAAACACGGGCAGGATAGGCCTTTTCAAGATTGTGAGCGAAACCGCAATTGCCGCCGGCATAAGACGGATAGAGGCAGTTACCGGTAAAAATGCCATGGAGTTTATTAACCGTAAACTGGAGACCCTCGACGAGGTGGAACAGATACTTCAGAGCAAGGGCAGGGTAACCGATACAGCCACACGGCTTGTCCAGGAATCAGCACAGATGCGGAAAAGCATTGAGAAGCTTCAGGATCAGATTGCTGCCTCCCTGGCTGAAAAACTAAGACCTCATGCAATAAACGCCGGAGAAGCATCGGTAATTCTCTACAATGCAGGAAGTGAGAGTACCGAAGTGATAAAATCAATGGCAGGTCTCTTCCGGAACAGCTCAGAGAACACCATTCTGGTTATCGGATCATCGTCAGCCGGCAAGGCTACACTCACGGTTATGGTGTGCGACAAACTGTTACAGAACGGTAAAGTGGATGCTGTAGGCATTATCAGGGAAATATCGGGTGAAATTGGCGGCAGCGGAGGAGGGCAGCCATTCCTTTCAATAGCGGGGGGAAAAGACCCGGGCGGGATAGACCGTGCCCTCGAAAAGGCAGCAGTTTTTATCAGGAGCATGCTGGCCTGATCTCCGGTCGAAAAACACTCATTTTTTTTTATTAGTCTAATAATCTGATAATCTGTATATTGTCAGATATTATATCCAATATTCAACGATCCCTGCCGGATTGTTCCAAAAATTATTATTAGAATTGTGGTTCTAATACCTGAAAACCATGGAAATTACCAGAACATTTGACATTATTGAATGGAATTACGAGAAGTATCCGCGCAACGACATGTACGGTGGCAAGGTTGACAAGGACTGGAAGACCTACTCCACTGAGGATGTTAAGAAGAATGTGGACTATACCGCTTTCGCATTGTTTGCACTTGGGCTGAAAGAAGGTGACAAGATTGCCACAATCACTGGGAACCGTCCCGAATGGAATTTTGCCGACATGGGTATGGCCCAGGCCGGCATGATACACGTGCCGGTTTATCCAACCATCACGGCCGAGGAGTATGCATATATCTTTGAACACGCAGAGGTGAAGGCTGTTATTGTTGGCAACAAGCTGCTTTACAACAAGATTAGTGAAGTGGCTGAAAAACTGAAGATAAAACACATTGTTTCTTTCGATAAGGTCGATGGTATCATGTCATTCAGTGAGTTGCTGGAACTCGGACAGAAGAATGAGGAGAAATACCGTGAGAAGCTTGCAAAGGTAAAGGCATCAATAAAGCCTGAAGACCTCGTAACTATAATCTATACCTCAGGCACTACCGGAAATTCCAAGGGTGTGATGCTGTCGCACAGCAACCTGGTGATTAATGCACTTGAGACTTCAACGGCACACGAATTCGGGTACGGGTACCGGGCACTCAGTTTTCTGCCCCTGTGCCATGTATATGAGCGTATGGTGAACTATCACTTCCAGTACAAGGGGCTGAGTATTTATTACGTTGAGAACATGGGGGCCATCACCGAATCGATCAGGGAGGTAAAACCTCACATTTTCAACACCGTTCCCAGACTCCTTGAGAAGATATATGACACAATCATAGGGAAGGGGAAGAATCTTCCCTGGCTCAAGAAGCAGATTTTCTTCTGGGCAGTTAACCTCGGTCTGCAGTACAAGCTCGACGGCCGGTCGAAAATCTACGACTTCAAGCTTAAGATAGCCAGGAAGCTTATCTTCAGCAAATGGAAAGAGGCTCTCGGCAATGAGGTAAGGGTTATGGTATCGGGGGGTGCGGCCCTTCAGTCGAGGCTTGAAAAGGTATTCTGGGCAGCCGGCATGCCGGTACTTCAGGGTTACGGGCTGACCGAAACATCGCCGGTAATAGCCGTCAACCCTTTCAGGCTGGGTGAGATTAAGTTTGGAACTGTTGGTCCGGTAATAAAGGACGTTCAGGTGAAGATCGCCGATGACGGAGAGATACTCTGCAAAGGCCCAAACATTATGATGGGCTACTACAAGGCTCCCGAGCTTACCTCCGAGGCCATTGACAGTGAGGGGTGGTTCCACACAGGCGATATCGGCATATTCGAGGATGGCATATTCCTGCGAATTACCGACAGGAAAAAGGAGATGTTCAAGCTTTCTGCAGGTAAATATATAGCACCGCAGCCGATCGAAAACAGGCTGAAGGAGTCATTCTTTATTGAGCAGGCAATGGTTATAGGTGAGAATGAAAAGGTTGCAGCAGCAATTATATCACCCAACTTTACATTCCTGCATGACTGGTGCACGATTCACAAGGTTCAGTTCCGCGACAATGCCGAGTTGGTACGCATTCCTGAAGTTATTGAGAGATATGGCCGGGAGGTAAAGGATATCAACAAGACACTTGCCGAGCATGAGCAGATAAAGAAGTTCAGGCTGGTAACCGATGAATGGAGCCCGGTAACAGGGGAGCTTTCCCCCACCCTTAAGCTCAAGCGTAACGTTATTGCTTCGAAGTACAGGGATCTGATTGAGGAGATTTATCCCCGGAACGGGAAATGATTATTTGAGATTCAGATTTGCGTCTTAGAATTAACCAGGAGATAACTTATTATTAATGAATCAGTTTGAGAAGCCGGTAACCATGTTCTGGGTACCGGCTTCTTACATTCCGCCCGCTGTCCGGTAACCTGCCGGTCAACTCAACTTTTCAGTCACTTTAGTCACTCCACCCCCCTTCCTCCTTGCAATTTCCTTTCTTTGTGGTAATTTTGACATTTGGCTTCAGATATGCTTACACACCTGTTTCATACTTACAAGACTCTGCCATTACTGGTTCTGGTGGTATCGTTTATTGTGTCGTGTGTCCCCGAGTCGTGTTACCAGGAAACCACCTCATCGGTTAAGGCGGGCTTCTACGAAACGGGTACCGGACTGGAGCTGAAGGCCGATTCGGTAACGCTTGCGGCTCAGGGCTCCTCATCGGATACGGTTTACAATAACGTAAAGAATCTGAAGTCAATAAAGCTATTTCTTGATCCGGCCACTCCGGGATGCACATGGGTACTGACTTTAAACGGTGTGAACGATACAATAACCTTTTTTTACGAATCGTTCCCCCACCTTGTATCGAAGGAATGCGGTTACACCATTTACCACAAGCTTGACAGGTGCAGTTTCACCAAAAACATTATCGATACCGTAATTATCCGTAACACCAACATTACCGTAATCAATGAGGAGAACATCAGGATATTCCTTTAGGCTGATGCTGCTGCTGATGCTTCAGCCGCTGGTCAATGCTTCGGCCCAGGATACGGTTAACTTTCCGCTCAGGCTGGGTGCCGGTGCGGCGCTTTTCTCACCTGTATCGGCCCTTGCCGGCAGGTACCCCGGGGGGTTCGAGGCCAGCGGATTCTACGATATGAGTGAAAGGATAACACTGGTTGCCGACGGGGGTTTCAGCAGCTTCGTGCAGGAAAATCACAACTACGGGTACGAAAACAACGGTATCTACTTCAGGGCCGGTGCTGACTATAACCTGCTGAATCCGGTGCAGGCAGCAGGCAGGTATTACGCCGGCATTTCTCTGAAGTACGGGCTGTCTCTCTTTTCGCACAGCAATCAGTTTATTGAATATGACAGTTTCTGGGGAACCTATACCACCTCGAAACAGAGCAGCTTTCACGGCGCTCATTTTCTGGAGGTTTCGCCCGGGGTGAGGGCAGAACTCTTCAGAAATTTTTTTATCGGCTGGGGAGTCAACATAAGGTTCCTGGTGTACGGCGGAACCGGAGAGGATATGCGGGCCATTGATATTCCCGGATTCGGTAACGGCAGCAAACCACTTTCATCCGGCATCAACTATTTCATCAGCTACAGAATCCCATACCGCCATAAGCGTGTTATCTACATCAAACCCGTAAGGGAAACTGAGGAAGGTGATAGCGGCACCACAAGGCCTCCAGGAACGACCGGCACCATCAGATAATGCTGATTATCAGCCCCTGGCCCTGCTGCTGAATATCAGCAGACCCATGAATGTTATTAACCCGTTAACCAGAAGAAGTTCGAATCCGAACTTGTAACCCCACAGCAGTTGCACTGAGTAACTGTTAATTACAAAGGTTAAAACCGGCGAGAGTATTGCAATTACCGGGGTGGCCTTGTCCCACACGCTGCGCCGGGTGAAAAGACCAAAAGCGAATAGTCCGAGAAGAGGGCCATAGGTATAGCCGGCTACTGTGAATACCGCGCTGATAACGCTCTTGTCGTTAATCTCCCTGAACAGCATTATAATTGCCATTACGACCAGTGTCACCGCAATGTGCACCCGCTTTCGCGTCCGTGCAATGCTCTGTTCATTTCTGCCCCCGGTTCCCAGAATATCAACAGTGAATGAAGTTGTAAGAGCCGTAAGGGCTGAGTCGGCGCTTGAGTAGGCTGCTGCAATAAGACCCAGAATAAAGAGCACCGGTATAACTGTTCCCAGCCCGCCACTGGTGGCAATGAGCGGGTAAAGCTCATCGCGCATTTCCGGAATCTCAATTCCCTGCATTCCGGCATATATTACGAGAAGCACACCAAGTCCCAGGAAAAGGAAGTTAACCGGCACGAATGAAAAACTGTACATGTAGACATTCTTCGAGGCGTCTTTCAGGTTGCGGCAACTGAGGTTCTTCTGCATCATATCCTGGTCGAGCCCTGTCATGACAATGGTGATAAACATTCCGGCCAGGAACTGTTTGACAAAGTGCCTTGGATCCCTGAAATCGTCGAAGAAGAA
>VGGM01000068.1 GCA_016868515.1 Bacteroidota bacterium
ATGCCCGCGGACACCGCGATGACGGGGCAGAGTATTCCCAATCGCATATGAAAGTTGTTGACCAGACCGAAGCTGTCGGTCATTCAGTAAGGGCTACATACATGTACTCGGGTATGGCCGATATGGCTGCGATACTGAATGATGCAAGTTACATTACGGCTATCACCCGTATCTGGGAAGATATTGTCTACAGTAAGATGTATGTTACCGGTGGTATTGGTGCTTCGGGCGGCAACGAAGGTTTTGGCGAGCCTTATCACCTTCCCAATATGTCGGCCTACTGCGAAACCTGTGCATCAATAGGGAACATTTTTACCAACCACAGGCTGTTCCTTATGCACGGTGAATCGAAGTATTATGATATTGTTGAGAAGACACTCTATAACTCAATGCTATCAGGGGTATCACTTTCCGCTGACAGATTTTTCTATCCCAATCCGCTTGAGTCATACGGCCAGCATGAGAGAAGCGCCTGGTTTGGCTGTGCCTGCTGCCCGTCGAATGTTGCGAGGTTTATTCCTGCCATACCGGGGTATATCTATGCCGCCACCGGTGATGAGCTGTACGTAAATCTGTTTGTTACGAACAGGGCAACAGCAGACCTTGGAGGTAAGCCGGTAAGCATTACACAGCAGTCTGACTATCCATGGGATGGCAATATTGAAATAATAATCAATGACAACAGTGCAGGAAAGTTTGGTCTTAAGATCAGGATTCCGGGCTGGGCAAGGAATGAAGCTATTCCCGGCGGTCTTTACAATTTTGCCGATGAAAACAGCGAGCCGGCCGTAATAAGAGTCAACGGCATGGAGATAAACCCGGAAATTGAGGAGGGATATGCTGTTATTGATAGAAGGTGGAAGTCCGGAGATAAGGTTCAGATTGTACTGCCCATGCCCGTCAGAATGGTTGCAGCCGACGAACGGGTAAAGGATAACAACGGAAAGGTTGCAATACAGAGAGGCCCGCTTATGTTTTGCGCAGAGGGGCCCGATAACGGTGAAGGGCATGTTCTTAACTACATTCTTGATATGGATGCTGAATTCTCAACATCCTACGCAGCTGACCTGCTAACGGGAACACAGATTGTGAAGGCCATGGGCAGGCAGGTGAGGAGAGACCTCGATGACAATATTTCCACCGGCGACGATGAAGAGATTGTTATGATCCCATACCATCTGTGGAATAACAGGGGGCCGGCCGAGATGATGGTATGGATGCCGGTAACGGTTGAAAATGCAAAGCCAATGCCGGCACCAACGATCGCCTACCGCAGCAAGGTTACCTCAAGCAAGCCTACCAGGGCTCTTCAGTCAGTCAGCGATCAGTATGAGCCGGCAAATTCGAATGATCACTCATGGCCATATTATCACTGGTGGCCCACCAATAATACCTGGGAGTGGATAAGGTATGATTTTGATAAACCTGAAACAGTTTCATCGACAATGGTTTACTGGTTCGATGATGGTCCGTTCGGAGGCTGCAGGATACCCGCAGAATGGAGGCTTGAGTACCTTTCGGGTGGAAGCTGGAAACCGGTAGTGCCTGAGGGCGCCGGCTATACAATAACCAAAGACGGGTGGGATACCCTTAAGTTCAGGCCGGTTAAAACATCAGCCCTGCGCCTTAATGTGAAGCTTCCGGAGAGGCATTCTTCCGGGGTGCATGAATGGGTTGTAAAATAATTGTAAAGTAAAAGTTAAGTTGATGATAAAATATTTTGTATTTGTATTTTAATTTTCATATTTTTATAGCCATCAAATGGCAACAAGGGGGGGATTTTTAAAAATAAGTGTAATCTGAACAATAAAAAGGCGCATAACGTCAAGCATACCTGAGTTCGCGCATTAAGTGTATAAATAACACATAAAATACAACAGATGAGGAAAAATCAAAAACAACCAATGCAGAGATTAAGAATCACATTATCACTGTAAACTTAAATCCTATAAGATGAAACCTGACAAATTCAAGAAAATGCGATTGCCGTTGCTATTGCTCTTTCTTTCGTGTCTGCATCTTGCAGTGCATGGACAGACAAGGGTAGTAACGGGGACGGTCACCGATGAGACAGGGGCTACCCTGCCTGGTGTGACAGTATCGATTCCCGGAACACTCCGCGGAACAAATACCGATTTTGACGGGAAGTACAGCATCGAGGCAAGGGCCGTTGATTCGCTGCAGTTCTCGTTTGTTGGTATGGTCACAAAGAAGGTTCTGGTAGGAACCCAGACAGTTATCAACGTTACCCTTGAGGCTGATGTAGCCAGGATCGATGAGGTTGTGGTTGTCGGCTACGGTGTCCAGAAAAAGGAGTCCGTGGTAGCAGCCATCTCACAGGTATCGGGCGACAGGCTCAGGAACGTAAAAATGGGGGGTAGTGTTGAGAACACACTTCAGGGTAACCTGCCGGGTCTGACAGTTATCATGCAGGACCCGACGCCGGGTGAAGAGTCGAACTCCATAACCCTTCAGATCGGAATATGCAATTGACCGTACCGCTTTCGAATCGTCGTACGCCTTTGCAAAGTACGGAACCCTCAATGAGATGAAACCCGACAAGAACCTGTGGTTCGACAAGAACGACAGCGTGTGGTATTCGCACCCCGTTGTGCGCAGGGAAGATTCACGCGCATTTATGGAAAGGCAGCACTACGCAGGTCTTGCGGTAAGGGGCTGGCTGGAACCGAAATATTTCCTTATGGGAAGCGACTGGACGGCGAGTTCCGATAACCACAGCCTGAGCTACATGGCCAAGATGGGGGGATGGGCGATACTTGACTATGGTATCAATTTCTCGGAAAAGCCATATGACTGGCTGCAACTCGGTTATGCATCATACCTCAGCTCATGGGCACTGATGAACACCGGAACCCCCGAGTCTGATTATGGTTTCTGGGCCCCGGGCAAAAAGAATGACGGGGCAATGGGCTGGGCCTTTATGGAGCAGAAGCAGGGCAACGCGTGGATAAGGAAGACTGTCGACAGGGGATCGTGGTTCTATGACGGCGAGGCCGACCTCGGACTGGGAGCCACATTCAGGATGGCAGCCACGGTTCTGACCGACGACCCGCTTTTCGGATGGATAGCCCTTGGAGGAACACTCCGTGAGGACAGGAAGGCTTATTATGTCAATCCGCGCGATGGTGTACGCAATCGGTTCTCAATCGCAACCTCAGACAGGCGGTTTACTGCCGAGCTGGCCAGAGACGGTTTCAGCCGCGAAGGTGAGATTGTGGTTGGCAAGGATATGAAGAGCGTTACCTTTACCATTGAAAACCGCACCGGCGACAACCATAAAACAAAGATTTTCTTCTTTGTGAAGCCGGGTGAGAATGTTAAGGTAAAGGCGGGAGGAAAGACAATTCCGGTTACCAGGACAAGTGAGAGGGAGCTGGAATGTGATGTTCCGGTAACCATGAAGGGTGGTAAGGTGACCATCCAGATAATATAAACCGGTATCGGGTTAAGGAGGGAGGCTGGACGGCAACGGCCAGCCTCTTTTCCGGTTCCGGAAACAGGCAGAAATGGTTAGGTTAACAAACCCTTAAAGGTTATATTTGCAAAAAACAGAATAATATGAAGAATACAGGTTTAACAGTTTTTGCAGCAGCACTTGTTCTGATTTCAGGACTGACCGCATGTAACAATGTAAAGACAAAGGATATGGTGAAGTCAGAACCCTTCGGGGAGTTCAAAGGGAGTGAAGTGTCACTTTTCACGCTTACTAACAGTGCCGGAAACGTGCTTAAGCTCACAAATTACGGTGCTACAATAGTTTATATTGAGGTTCCCGACCGCAACGGCGAAAAGGAGAATGTAACGTTCGGTTATGAGACGCTCGAGGGGTACATAAACGGCGATCCCTATTTCGGTTCAGTGGTGGGCCGATATGCTAACCGCATAGGTCAGGGTAGATTCACCCTCGACGGAGTTGAGTACAGCCTGTCGCTCAATAACGGTCCCAATACACTTCACGGCGGTCCCGGCGGATGGCACAGTGTTGTATGGGATGCAGAGATCGTTACAGGTGCAAACTCGGTTAAATTCACCTATAACAGTCCCGATATGGAAGAGGGTTACCCCGGCAACATGGAGGCATCGGTCGTTTACACCTGGACCGACAGCAACGAGATTATGATGGAGTATACAGTAACAACTGACAAGAAGAGTGTGATCAATATCACCAACCATGCCTATTTCAACCTTCATGGTGCCGGCACAGGTGATATTCTTGACCACCAGCTTACCATCAATGCACAGGCTTTCACACCTGTTGACTCAACGCTGATACCCACGGGTGAGATAAGGCCGGTTGCCGGTACCCCGTTCGATTTCACAACCCCGCGCCTGATAGGTGAAAGGATTGGCGAGCAGGACGAACAGCTGCTGCTTGGCGGAGGTTATGACCACAACTTTGTGCTTGACAAGTCGCAGCCGGTTGCAGCCACTGTTTACGAACCGGTTTCAGGAAGGGTGCTCGAGGTGGTAACCGATTTGCCTGGCGTTCAGTTCTATTGCGGAAACTTCCTCGATGGAACACAAACAGGACACGGAGGATTGAAGTATGAGTACAGAAGCGGACTATGTCTTGAGACACAGTTCTTCCCCGACAGTCCGAATAAACCCGATTTCCCGCCGGCGATAATTGAGCCGGGGAAAGAGTTTAAAACCAAGACGGTTTACAGGTTTTCGGTAAAATAGACTCTATTGTTCCATGGCCATGACCATTCGGCCAGGGCTTATGAATGGGAGGGAATACCGGTATTCAGCGCTGGTTCGCCACAGCGCGGAACACGTACCGGAAATTTCCTGTATGTAACTACCGGGAAGGAGACAATGAGAGTGTTTGTTGTTGATAATAAGACAATTAGATTACTGGGTTAGGTTTTTACGAATTTTTTCCATTAAATAGTTGCACTATTCCCGAATTTATTCTAACTTCGTAGTGGAATTATAAGTGTAAAAAACACAATTAAATTTACAGGTTCATTAAAAAGCAAGTCTTTTCATTTAGGTTAGATTTATTTGGGTTTAGTTGTGAGGGAGTGATCATCGGGGGAGGATTGCTCCCTCTTCTTTTCGGGCGGTGCCGGTCAGCATAACGATATTCAGGATACCGGTAACGAAGAGGTGAAGTTTGCCTTTTGCGGTAACTTGATTATCATTGCATAATAATCGGGTTGCCATGCACGATAAGTTTCCGAATGAATTTACGGCGAGGGTCGCCGGGCAGGGGTACATTGAGAGTGAATCCCTCCTGGCGGCCCTTGCCGCTGAATCGCCGGTGTCGGTGCGTATCAACAGGGCCAAGTGGGCAGGGGCGCCGGCAGGAGCAACCCCGGTGCCGTGGTGCGGTTCGGGCTACTGGCTTCCGGCCAGACCGGTGTTCACCATCGATCCGCTCTTCCAGGCAGGTTGCTACTATGTGCAGGAGGCTTCCGGAATGTTTCTTGAGCAGGCTGTGAGGCATACCGGTTGTGATGCACCGGGGTTGCGCATACTCGACCTTTGCGCCGCACCGGGGGGCAAGGCAACCCACCTGGCCTCGCTGGCCGGCCCCGGATCAATGGTTATTGCAAATGAGGTTATCAGAAGCAGGGCCTCAGTGCTGGCTGCCAACATTACCCGGTGGGGAACCGGCAACACTATTGTTACATGCAGCGACCCGTCGGCATTCGGAAAACTCGAAGGTTATTTCGATATGATTCTGGCTGACGCCCCCTGCTCGGGCGAGGGGATGTTCAGGGATGAGGTGGCGCGGCGTGAATGGAGCACTTCGAACTGTGACCTTTGCGCAGGAAGGCAGAGGCGTATCCTAAGCAGCGTTTGGCCGGCACTGAAGAGGAGAGGTGTACTGGTGTACTCAACCTGCACCTTCAATCCGGCCGAGAACGAAGAGGTCACCGACTGGATGATGAAAAGCTTTTACTGTTCAGCCGATCTGCCGCCGGTTACCGGTTTCGATGGCATTACTGTGGTGCCGGGTGGTTCGGGCACCGCAGGCTACGGCTTCTATCCGGGCAAAGTAAGGGGAGAGGGGCTCTTTATGTCGGTGCTCCGCAGAAACGACGGCACAGCGGGTTCCCCGGAATTCAGCAGCAGGGATGGCACCGTACGCCGGCTGGCAGGAAACCTGTTGGCGGAGGCCGCGAGGCTGGCCGGAGCCGGGGCTGAAAGGCTGGTGATGACCAGCGACACCAGTGGCTTTCTTCACAGCTCGGTATTGTATCGGCCGGAGTACCTCTTTTCTCAATGGCAGGCAGCGATATCATACCCCGGCACGCGCTAGCGTTATATACCGGACTAAAGCGCGGAGAGTACCCCGAAGCCGGGGCCGGTGCATCTGAAGCGATAAAATTTATGAGAAGGGAATCAGATACCGGCATCAGAGCTTCCGCTGCAGGCTGGAACCTGGTAGTCCACCGGGGTGTACCACTTGGGTTTATCAAGAATCTGGGCCGAAGGCTAAATAACTATTTCCCGGTTGAGTGGCGCATAAGGATGGATGCCGGCGGCGCTGCAGGCGGGATACTATGATTTCTGAGGTTACGGGTTTTTGTGAAGAAAAAGTCAATCAGAATCAGAACATCATAATGCATTTATTTGTTATAGAGGGGTATGTTTACCGATTTTCCTATATTTATGGAGTCGGATTGATTACCGGAGAGATAAATACAAACAAATAAAGGTTATATGAAGTCAGACATTCAGATTGCACAGGAGGCCCCCATACGGCCTATTGTTGAGATTGCTGCAAAACTCGGAGTGAGGGAGGACGACCTCGAGCTTTATGGCAAGTACAAGGCCAAGCTGCCACTTCACCTTATTAACGAAGAGAAGATAAAGAAGGCGAAGCTGGTGCTGGTAACTGCCATTACGCCCACCCCTGCGGGCGAAGGAAAAACCACCACCTCAATAGGCCTTGCCCAGGCACTTAACAAAGTGGGCAGGAAAACTACTGTTGTTCTGCGCGAACCGTCACTCGGTCCGGTATTTGGTATCAAGGGCGGCGCTGCCGGCGGCGGTTACTCACAGGTAATACCCATGGAAGACATAAACCTTCACTTCACCGGTGACATGTCGGCCGTTGAGAAGGCGCACAACCTTCTGGCTGCGCTTATTGACAACAATATACAGCTGGGCCACAAGGATGGAAACCTTAATCTCGACCCCCGCACCATTGAGTGGAAAAGGGTAATCGACATGAATGAGCGTTCGCTGCGCGACATCATAATAGGACTGGGTGGCCCGAAGCAGGGTGTCCCGCGCGAAACAGGGTTCAACATAACCGCTGCCTCGGAGGTGATGGCCACACTTTGTATGGCGACCGACCTGATGGATCTGAAGAAGAGACTGGGTAAT
>VGGM01000069.1 GCA_016868515.1 Bacteroidota bacterium
AACCCTCAATTCCAGAGTAGTGTTTCCTCTCACTGAAATGAAAGGGTTCCTTCTCCCTGAAACCTGAATATTGCGGGAATGCTGCATGAAGCCTGCTGAGCAGCCCGACGGGCAGCAGATCTTCATTCTCAATGATATTCTTTGTCTCACTGGTGTAATGGAACCGGTCAAGTAATGATGTCCTGTTTTCCGGGGAGATAATGCTTTTCATATCAAAAACAATTGATGATTTGGATAGGTTGTATTTACTCTGAAATATCTGGCACAAAATAAATACGCGAAATTACAGATTTTTGTGCGAAAAGTCAGGGTTTTATCTCAAAATCATCGGCGTCGAGCCATACCGGGAATTTCTGTCTGAAGGCAATCAGCGCCTCCCGGTCGAGGCCGATGGTAATCACCTCCTCCTCACTGTCAGATGCCTTGTGAATAATATTACCCTTGTAGTCAATAACCATCGACTCGCCTTTATATTCGAGTCCGTTACCATCGGTGCCGGTACGATTAACGGCTGCCACATAGCACTGATTCTCTATTGCCCTTGCCATAAGAAGCTTAACCCAGACATCCCTTCGGGCCGATGGCCAGTTGGCTACCAGGAAAATTGCATCATAGTCGTTTCTGTTCCTTAACCATACCGGGAACCTCAGGTCGTAGCATGTGGAAAGAAGTATCCTGATGCCGGAATGTTTTACAACAACCCGGTCCTTCCCCCTGGAATAGGCGTTGCTTTCTCTTTCCAGAAAGAAGAGATGGCGCTTGTCGTAACTGACAGGCTCGCCGCCCGGGGTTACCCATAAAAACCTGTTGAAAATCTCCCCCTTGTCCCTTATTATTACGCTTCCTCCTACGGCAGCATTCCTCTCTTCTGCAATACGTTTCATCCATTTTGTTACGGCTCCCCCCGGTTCCTCAGCAAGGCTGAAACTATTCATGGTAAACCCGGTGGTAAACATCTCAGGAAGTAGTATTGCGTCTGTCTCTTCAACCGATGAGCTGATGAGATTACCGGCATGATTCAGGTTTTCTGCCGGCTGTTCCCATGCCGGGTCGGTCTGAACAATTGTAACACGATATTCATTCATTATATGGTGCTTTAATACTTTGTTTCATTGATATATCCTGTACCTGACCCTCTTAATCTGCCTATAAGATTACCGGTAATTATGAAAACCAGGGCAGCAATCACTGCCACGTATGTGTTTTCAAGAAACGTTTCGTTCTGATTCAGGTATCCCATTTGTCTTCCTGCCATTGTGATAACCAAATTGAGCATGACAGCTGAAGTGCCTCCGATAAAAGCCATATTTGCGCCTTGAGCAGTTATCCAGCCGCGGAAGTATATTCCTGACAGAATCACGATAGCTCCGATTGCCCTTATACCATAGGAGATATATGCAGTATCAAGAATTGAACCGGTTCCTGAACAGGCAAGCGGAATCGTTACGAGGTTCACAAGAACCACAAGTCTCCTTGCAGCTGTTATTAATTGGCCGTCATTTGCGGACATTCTGAAGAGTCCGTAGTAAATATCTTTGGTCGCAATTGTAACGACGGCAAAGTTTACCGGCCCGACAGTAGAAAGAATAGCAGCCAGTACACCGGCCAGGGCTATGCCCCCGGCCACCGGATGGATAAATGCCGGGGTGGTGAGCAGGGCAGGGAGCACCATCTTCGGATCAACCGTTGCCGGATCGAAAAACTCGCCGGTTCTGGCCATCAGACCCAGTAAAGCAACCATTATTCCGAACGGTGCAATTATCGCTGCCGACAGCAGGGCCGAACGCCGGGCTGTGCCGGCATCCCTGGCGGCAAATATTGGCTGGATGCTTGCCTGTCCTGCCATTCCACCCAGTACACCTCCAACTATCAGCATCCAGGCATATCCCGATCCGCCGCTGAAGGGATTCCACAGATTCTCGGGAGAACCCCCTGAAATTAGCTTCCCGGTCAGTCCCTCAACACCGCCGATTGCAGAGAACCCCGATACTACTGCCAACCCGATTCCTGCAAACATCACAAAAACATGAATAATCCCTGAAATAACTATTGCATGCATGCCACCGATGTAGGTGTATGTCGTTATTATTGCCGCTGAAATCAGTACTGCCCAGAACCATTCATCTCCTGGCAGCCATCCTGAACCTGCAATCATACTGAGTTCCCGGTTAAAGACAGCCGATACAACGGCAGCACAGGTCTGAAGCTGGACAAATGCCAGAATTATGTAGGCTGCAAGAAATGCAATGGCCGAAATCCTCGCACTGTTGGAGCCAAAGATGATGCCTATCATCTCACTGACAGTGTGTACATTTTTGCTACGGTAATGTGAAGCAACAGTGTACCCGATTATTATCATTCCTGCTGCCGTGCTCAGGTTATACAGCACGGGCTGCATTGTACCCTTCTGAAAAGCGTTCTCACTTACACCAACAGTGCTCATCCCTCCAAGCCATTCAGCAGCAATAACCACGGCCCCCGTTACCAACCCGAGGTTACGGCCTGCAATGAGAAAATCAGCCGATGACCGGCCGGCTAATCTTCTGGTAAACAATGATGCCAGAATTATTATGCTGAAGTAACAGATGATTACAAGCAGGTATACAGACATGATTCAATCTATATTTATCGCCTGCTCTTAAGTGATTTACAATAATCAATCAGTTGAGCAAAGCTCTTCCAGGAATGGAAAAGATAGTGTGGCTGAGGCAGCACTGCATACACCGTTTCAGGTATCCGTTGCCAGTAAGCCAGAAGATTCTCCGTAGGAAAAACCCTGTCGTTCTTGCTTATA
The DNA here is from genome assembly GCA_016868515.1 of Bacteroidota bacterium. Classification (GTDB taxonomy): domain Bacteria; phylum Bacteroidota; class Bacteroidia; order Bacteroidales; family VadinHA17; genus SLNP01. The sequence continues at coordinate 2,795 of VGGM01000069.1, forward strand.
AGAGCAACATCCCACCTGAAACCCGGGTCTTTCTGTTCCATTATCCTGTTATACAACCAGCGCAGTTCATCGGCCAGGGACTTTACCTTTCTTGCCGGAACCCTGTCGATATTGGCAAGATATGTCTTCTTGTCGCCAAACATACGCAGATAGAACTTCAGCATATTCCTGTCGGTTATGCTGTTAAGGGTTTTCTCAAATTCTGCAAGAGGGATTCCGTATCTGTCGTCAGCCGGCAAGGGTGTCCCGTTCACAGCAATCGAAAAGTCAGGTCTGATACCTGCCTTGTTGATAAGATACTCCGTGGCCCATACACCCATCGACCATCCGATAACTGTGATACAGGAGTATTTTTTCATTTCGGGGAGTACCAGCGGAACATCGGCCGAGTAGTTATAGAAAAGAATGAAATCGGAATCTTCACTGCAGAGTGGAGTAAATGCCTTCTCATCATTGCCCCAGCCTCCGAACACAACCACAAGGTTGTCGTTCTTCTCTCTTCTGCTGATGTATGTCTTCATTCTCCTGATTCAACCCGGTACAAAGATAAGGCAATTGGATTTAATATGTTGAAGGTTTTTACACTTATGAGGCTGTGAAAAAAAAAAGAGAGGAGAAGGAATGTCTCTGGTATTTAGGGAGCGGGCTTATATGATAATCCCGGAATCTACTGTCTGATAAAAGGTGGGAACCCTGAGAGCTGGCACTTTCAAAGTGTCCCGTTGTGAAAGTCAATGTCTGCAATACAATCCTGAAGATACCATTGACACTCCTCTTTTCTCCTCTTTCTGAACTGAATGTTCAGAGCAAATATAGGATATCCGAAATAAAAATCCAATTATCTGCGGAAAAAAAATATAAAAAAAAATTCCGCTTCATTTCAATTTCCATTTTGGTAAATGAAATGAGAATATTGCTTTCTTGCAACCTCGATGATTCTGACCGGAATAGCCAGGTACTGGTTTCCCGCAGGAAAATTGTGGATGGCATGTACCACGTCCATACCTTTGATCACCTTGCCAAATGCTGCAAATCCCTGACCATCAGCATTCCTTCTTCCACCATAATCCAGTTCAGGCTGGTCTCCAATACAAATGAAAAACTCCGATGTAGCTGTCCCCGGCCTTGAACGTGCCATCGACAGAACACCATCCTTGTGCAGTATGCCTGTAATACCGGTGTGTTCATGCTCAATCGCCGTGAAACCTTTTGCCTTCATGTCTCTCCGCCCGCCCTGAATAACCTCTATCTTCACAGAGTCACCCGGCTGATTATTCAGGGTAACAACCCTGTAAAAACTACCTCCGTTAAACAATGATGAGTCAACATATCGGAGAAAATTCCCGGCCGAAACAGGCGCTTTATCACAGTAAATCATAACATCTATTTCACCAATTTCGGTTATGATGGTTATGACCGGGTTGTTTTGAGCACATAAGGACGAATAAAAGCCTGACAGCATTGCAGCCAGTAATACTGTACCAATTGTCGGTTTTAACATGGCAAAGAAGATATTTTCTGCAAATTTAACAGGGTGAGCGACAAAAAGAAACAACCCCTTTGTTCATTTTTTTTTATATACCTTTGGTTAAACCCTATATTCATCGTGTTATACCAGGAAAGTAAATATGATAGCAGAGCTTGAAAAGATAGAGTTCCCCGGAACGACCGGATTCATGGCTTCTTATCTCGACGACAAGGGAGGTATCTGGCAATTCCACCATGAATTTGAGCTTATGCTCAACCTTAAGAGTTACGGGACAAGGATTATTGGCGATAGCGTTGAACTGTTCGACAGGTATGATATGACCCTGATTGCCGGAAACATACCCCATTCATGGAATCACTATCTTCATGAAGGAGGTGTTCCACCGGGGCACGGAATTGTTCTTCACTTCAGCCGGGCTTCACTAGGGGAAGGCTTTATTGCGCAGCATGAAATGAACTCTCTGAGGGAACTGCTTGAAATTGCATCACTTGGAATTGCATTCTCTGAAACCGATGCCCGGAAGGCAGAACCATTTCTTGACATAATGACAAGAACTTCAGGAATGGAGAAAATGGCTGCCTTCTTCTCACTCATGCACATACTCTGCAGTTCCGGCAAAAAGAGACAGTTGTGCTCTGAAAACTACAAGCCTGCGGCCGATAACCGCGGTAACCCGGTTATAAGCAGGGTCTATGAGTATATCCGCCAGAATTATAGTAAGCCTTTAACTATTAATGACTTAGCATCAGTGGCGGAGATGAAGCCGGGTTCATTCGGGAAGTATTTCAAAAGGAACTGTGGTACGGGAGTCGTTGAATATGTTAACCAGGTCAGATCAAACAGAGCCTGTTACCTGCTGAGGGAAACCGACAGGCATGTGTATGAAATTGCCATTGAGTGCGGCTTCCAGAGTATTTCGAATTTCAATAAACTATTCAGGAAACATAATATGGTCACACCTGTCGAATACCGCGGGAGGTTCAGATGACAAACCGCTTTCCTTATAAAACGGAAAAACGATTGGCATTGCAAGCATAAACCACTCTGCAATCGTGATTATGTAAAGCCTGGCAATATTGCTCCTTACAGCTGCATTGGTGTAACCTGATGTGCGCTTCATAAAGCGGGCAAAAATAGGGAAATCAGGGCTGTTTAATTTCGAAAAAAATGGTAAATTTGCAGCCTGAATCAGGTTCCGTAGCTCAGTTGGATAGAGCAACAGCCTTCTAAGCTGTGGGTCACAGGTTCGAATCCTGTCGGAATCACTAAATAGGGGGAAAAGTACCGGGTATGAAAAGATCGCTGTTTATACTGTTTGTTATACTGTCAAATGTTCTAACCTTAAAGGGAAAACAACAGCCGGCCCAGCCTGAAATCTATCTGCTCACCATACTCCCCGGAACAGAATTGTACTCAATGTACGGCCATAGCGCCCTGAGGATTGTGATGCCCGACCGGGGCTTCGACAATGTTTTTAACTGGGGCGTATTTGACTTCAGTACCCCAAATTTCGGATACAGGTTTGCAAAGGGAAAGCTTGACTATATGCTTGCTGTCTATCCCTACGACAGATTTCTGCAGGAATACTTTCTCGAGCAAAGAACAGTAATATCGCAGAAAGTCAATCTGGAACCCGGCGAGAAGGAAAAACTCATAGCACTTGCACTCGAAAACCTCAGGCCTGAGAACGTCAAATACAGGTATGATTTCTTTTATGACAACTGTGCTACGCGCATAAGGGACATTATTGAAAAATCAATTGACGGGTCAATCGAAATTGCCGCGGCAAAGCGAAGGGATACACCTTCCTTCCGGGAACTGATTGATAACTACCAGAAGCGCTACAGGTGGCTTGATTTGGGAATTGATCTCCTTCTCGGGCTGCCTGCCGACAATAAGGCCTCTGTCAGAGAACAGATGTTTCTTCCTGACTACCTTATGTCAAATCTTTCTGTCGCCGGCGTAGTAAGAAACGCTGGCGTTTCGGAACTGCTTGATGAACCGGTGATTGTTTTTGAATTTGAACCTGAAAACGTCGCTCAGAGCAGGTTTACATCACCTATGTTCATTTTGTGGACTCTGGTTGCCATTATTCTTGCTGTTTCACTCTCAAACATTAAAACAAAATGGATAAGGGTTGTCGATATAGTTCTTTTTCTGATCTTCTCCCTGTTTGCAATATTGTTGACTTTTTCCAGTTTCCTGACTGATCACGGAGCCATGAGATGGAATCTTAATATTTTGTGGATGAGTCCGTTGCTGATAATATCACTCATACATCTTCTCTTCCGACTTAAGGATGTTTACTGGTTCAGGTTTAATCTTGTCACTACTTCTCTCTTCCTTGCATTGTCGCCATTTATACAACAATCGCTCAACAGATATCTGGTTCCCGTAATCCTCATTCTGATTATCCGGCTTTTCTTCTTATCCCGTTTCGGAAAAACATCAGGTCAGGGGTCATCCTGACAAGAAGCTTTCTCTTTTCTCTCTTTTAACATTATTTTAACACTCTTTAAGACGCCGTTTTGAGTTAAGGTGTTTCTTTTGTGCGATTAAATCAGTGAACCCAGATCGAACTGAATTATGTCTTTAACGAAAGGTTTTGGAAATGGATTATACAAATGAAATCAGGCAATTAAACGAGAAGATCGAACGCGAAAGTTCATTTACCGGGTTAATCAGGACAGAGATGAGCAAGGTAATCATTGGTCAGAAGCATCTTACCGATTCCCTTCTTATTGCCCTTCTGACAAACGGGCACGTGCTTCTTGAAGGGGTGCCCGGACTGGCAAAAACCCTTGCCATCAGAACACTTGCCTCAATTATTGACGCAAAGTTCAGCCGCATTCAGTTTACTCCCGACCTGTTGCCTGCCGACCTTGTCGGCACTATGATCTACAGCCAGAAAAGCGAGGATTTCATTGTCAGAAAAGGCCCTGTCTTCTCAAACTTCATTCTTGCCGATGAGATCAACAGGTCTCCTGCCAAGGTTCAGAGTGCCCTCCTTGAAGCCATGCAGGAGAGACAGGTAACAATCGGAGACAGGACGTACCCTCTCGATGACCCGTTCCTTGTTCT
>VGGM01000070.1 GCA_016868515.1 Bacteroidota bacterium
AGGTCAATGACGGTAAGGATGGGGGCCTCTTCGTTGATGGCGACACTCTGATTGCCGATATGCCTGCACAACTGACGGCCGGTTTTGAATACAAGCCCATAGACAACCTGATGCTTACCGGAAGCTTTAATCTCTACTTCGACAACAAGGTTGACTATGATGGCAGCAGGCTGCTTAATGTCAACATGATTGAAAAGAACTTCAAGGAACTAGGCTTTGGTGCACAGTACACGGTTAACGACAAGTTAAGGGCAAGTGCAGGCTGGCTGGGAACCTATACCGGTGTAAACCTTAACTACATTTCCGACCAGCGTTACAGCACCAATACCAATACATTCGGCGGAGGTGTTGCATACAAAATCACTCCTATGATCGATTTCACACTTGCCGGATCACTCACCCTCTACGATATCGGGGAAAAGGAGTATAATAAATTCCTTGGAACAATACCTGTTCCGGTGAAGGAAACCTACGAAAAGGGAACATGGATTGTAGCTTTCGGTCTTGACTTCTACTTCAATAAATAGGAGTTACTGGTAACGATATTATTCTGACTGACCGGCACGCGTGACCAACCGTGCCGGTTTTTTATTGCCTGTTGCTGCTGCCTGATCCCTGCCACCTTATTCCACGGGCTGAAAGATTTGCAATATAATAGTCAAGGTTTGGAGCAGAAGTATCAAGCATCTTCGAGTACCATACTTTTGCATTCACCTCATCGCCCTCCCTGAGGTACATAACAATGATGTTTGAATAGAGAGAGGCTGCGATTCCGTGCCTGCTGTTCTCAAGACCAGCCAGAATTTCCCGGAATTCCCTGCCTGATTCGGCAGGCTTGCCTGATTCGGCCAATTCAGATGCAGTATCGATCCTGGCACTAAGCAGCGGGTCAGTGAGTATTCCAAGAACAGAAAAACAGTTTTCAGAGCACTCTTCAATCAGGTCGAACCAGTCGGGCCTGAAGCCCAGGGCCGGAAAGTAGAGTTTGAATCTAAGCACCTCTCCTATCCTGCTGAAATTGTGCACCTCGGGGCAATTGGGCAAACCTTCGCTTCTGACCATTTTCAGCCTTGTCCCTTCCGGAAGAACCATGATTGTATTTCTGTCGACACAAAAATAGCCACCGCTGACGCGGTTCTCAATTGTTAATTCAATAACAGTAAGATCATTACCAAACTCAAAGGTTACCAAATTCAGAGTTTCATGGCTCACCAGACCAAAAACAGGATTGGTTACCACCTGACCGGTCAGACCAGAACAGACAATGGCCGACACTATGAAAATCAGCATTTTCTTATTCATACCGATGTTATTATTATTGTCCGAAAGATAATCCATTTACTTCATGATCTTACCGGGTACAGAGTGATTGGTAACAATCCGGTAACATTGAGATAACAATCGATTAAAAAAATAAAGGGAAATTTGCATTGAAATAAGTTAAAATGGCCAGAAAGAGCTTCAGGGATAAACTATTCCTCTATTATTCACTGCTGTTTATTGCATTTGCATTTATAACACTTGCCTATCAGTTTTACAGAGAGAAGGATTACAAAACAAAGAGCCTAAACAATACCCTTGACGAGATAGCAGAAATAACCAACAGGTTTATCATCCTTAATCGTCTGAACGTCACCGATTCACTGGCAAAAGTCGATTCCCTGGTTTCCCTTTTTCCTCAGAATGATTTGAGGATTACGGTTATCCTTAACGACGGCACGGTAAAATATGACAATTTCATAATGTCATGGGACCTGATGGATAACCATTTATCACGTCCTGAGGTGAAGGAAGCCAGGCTGTACGGAACCGGATCGGCAGTGAGAAAATCTGAAAGTACCGGAATCACTCACTATTACTATGCAAAAAGGTACAACAACTACATAGTGAGAGCAGCGCTGATTTATGATATCGGAACAATCAAACTTCTAAAGGTCGGGGCAGGCTATATCATAGCAATAGCGGTTTTGTTTGTCCTGGTATGGGCTTTTCTACTGATAATAACAGACAAGTTCAGTCAGTCTATCACCCTGCTTCGCGATTTTACAATTAAAACAAGCAGAAATGCTCAATTCAGACCGGGATATAAATTCCCTGACAATGAACTGGGTACAATTGGCAGTGAAATAACGCAAATGTACAATAACCTGCTGAAGACAAGAGATGAACTCTCCGTTGCCAAGGAAAAGCTGTTCAACCATCTTAATGTGCTTAACGAAGGTGTAGCCTTTTTTTCAAGGGATATGAGCCTGATTCTGGCGAACCAGCACTTCTCTCAGTTCCTTAATTTAATTGCAGATGATACAGGGCTCACCGCAGGCGATCTGTTTTCGATAAACCAGTTCGAACCGGTGAAGAGCTTTGTTTTAAAGGAAATATCGGAAAACAGGATACCATTTGAGGTTCCTGTATGGAATACCAGATCATTTCAGGGGCCAGGTATTTCTGGGTAAGATGTATCGTATTTGCCGACAAGAGCTTTGAAGTAATTATTACCGATGTAACCAAAGCTGAAAAGAACCGCAGGGTGAAGCAACAAATGACATCGAACATTGCCCATGAGCTTAAAACGCCGGTGACATCGATTCTGGGGTATCTTGAAACTATCAGGGAACATAAGGAGATAGAACCGGACAAACGCAGTGAGTTCATTGAAAAGGCGGCAAGTCAGGCAAGCAGGCTTGCAGAACTGATCAATGACCTTGGTACCCTTAATAGAATAGAAGAAGCCAACGGTTCATATACATTCGAGAGAGTTGAGATTTCAACCTTAGTTCATGAAATAGTTGATAATTTCCGATCCAGTCTTTCCAGACAGAACATGACTGTGAACAATGAGGTTGAAGAGGGAATCGTTGTAAAGGGCAACAGGTCGCTTATTACATCTATATTCCAGAACCTCCTTGAAAACTCGGTGAGCTATGCAGGGAATGACACAACTGTCAGAATTTCGAAGTACAGTACCGAGTCGGGTTTCCATAACTTCATCTTTTCCGATAACGGAGAAGGTGTACCACAAGAGCATATTAACAGGATATTTGAAAGGTTCTACCGCGTCGATAAGGGCCGCTCCAGAAAGGATGGAGGAACAGGCCTTGGTCTGGCAATAGTAAAAAATGCAGTGCTTCTTCACAAGGGTGACATAACTGTCAAACCCAGACTGACAGGCGGTATTGAATTTCTTTTCAGACTCCCGGCTGCAGAGTAACTGAATGTTTTTATACTCTTCAACATAATCCGGCATTGTTTCATTGTTATGGTTTAACTTAGCATTGTACATCAAAACCTATTAACATGAAAAAACATTGCAGGTTATCATCAGCGATCGTCTTTCTGCTGCTGTTGCTGTTTGCCGGATTGACAACATACGGTCAGCAGGTCAAGAGGCCGGTTACCGACAGCAGGGAACGTGTGGCCATGTTTGGAAAACAAACTCTTCTTAAACAGGAGTCCCCATACAAGGATTTAAACTGGCAGTATGTTGGTCCTACCAATATAAGTGGCAGATGCACCGATGTTGAGGCAGTTTCACCCAGAGGGGAAAGCTATCTCATCTGGGTAGGTGCTGCTACCGGGGGTGTATGGAAATCGACCAACGAGGGTACATCATTCATTCCTGTTTTCGATGAAATGCCAACGGCCTCAATTGGTGACATAGCAATTGATCCGAAGAATCATGATGTTGTATGGGTTGGTACCGGTGAAGCTAACATCTTCAGAAGCTCAAATGCAGGTTGCGGTGTTTTCAAGACAACCGACGGGGGAACAACGTGGACACTGACCGGACTTGAAAACACACATACCATTGGCCGTATCAGGATCAACCCCAATAACACTGACATAGTGTATGTTGCCGCCACAGGACATGAATGGACTCCAAACGAGGAAAGGGGTCTCTTCAAAACCACCGATGGGGGTAAAACATGGACCAAAATACTCTACCTTGACGAAAACACCGGGGTATACGATCTACTTCTCGACCCCAGAGATCCTGAGGTTGTTTATGCAACCACGTGGGAAAGGATGAGGTTGAAATGGAATGATCCACGCACCTACCCGACTACCAAAAACTGTGGCATATGGAAATCGGCCGACGGAGGCAGAAGCTGGAAGCAGATTAACAACGGACTTCCTGCACCAGAGCACCGGGGAAGAATAGGCATAGATCTGTGCCTCACCAAACCCGACGTGATGTATGCATACCTTGATAATTATGAAATAGCATATACTGCCAAACCGGGTGAGATGGACTCATACGGCCGGCAGAAACAGGATGTTATAAAGGGGGCTACGGTATACCGGTCGGACGATGCCGGGACAACCTGGAAGCAGGTAAGCGGATTGACCCCACAAATGAAAACTTTTATGGAGAGGCATTCAGGCACCTACGGATGGGTGTTTGGACAGATAAGAGTTGACCCGAACGATGAGAATACTATCTACACCCTGGGCATACAGCTTAATGTTTCGTACGACGGCGGTAAAACCTTTACCTCCCTCAGGGGCCCGCATGCCGATCATCATGGTCTCTGGATTGACCCTGAAAACTCCAACTACCTGCTCAACGTTCAGGACGGAGGGCTCACCATTTCGTACGACGGGGGAAAGACATGGAAATACCCGATTGCTGAACTCCCCCTTGCCCAGTTTTACAATGTGGCATATGACCTCAGCGTTCCGTTCAGAGTGTTTGGATCAATCCAGGATCATCACAGCTTCTATGGCCCTGTTCAGGCCGGAAGAACACGGGCAAATGTCAGACCTGTTGAATTCATAAACACACTGGGGGCAGAGGGTAGCTCTCATGCTGTCGACACTCGTACCAATAATACCGTATATGCCAGTACCTTCTATGGAGCACTGGCAAGAGCCAATATCAATGATTACCCTGCCGGAAGGAAGAATCTCATCCCAACACATCACCCCGACGGTTCAAGGTTACGGGGGCAGTGGGTAGCACCAACCATACTTTCTGTTCATAACCAGGACATTGTGTACCACGGTATGCAGTATGTTATGAAGTCGGCCGACCGCGGCGACACATGGGAGTTCATAAGTCCCGACCTTACCCGGAATGACCCGAAGAAGCTCGGCGATATAAATTACCAGACAATACAGACCATTGATGAGTCACCCCTGAAAGCAGGTGTTATTTATGCCGGAACCGATGACGGCCGGATATGGAGAACCCTCGACGCGGGTAAAAACTGGAAAATGACAGGCAGCGGAGCGGTTCCGGAAAGATGGGTATCAAGAGTCGTGGCATCGCGCTACAGCCCGGGTACAGTGTATATGACCCAGACAGGTCGCCGCGATGACGACTTCCAGGTATATGTCTGGAAATCTACCAACTATGGCGATACCTGGACTGATATATCGGGAAATATTCCTGTTGGTCCGGTTAATGTAATAAGAGAAGACCCTGTTGACCCGAACATACTTTACGTCGGAACCGATGCCTCGGTTTACATAAGCAGGGACAGCGGCAAACGCTGGGATGTGCTTGGCAACCTACCTTTCGCCTATGTACATGACCTGCAGATACATCCTCGCGACAATTACATTATCATTGCAACCCACGGAAGGGGCATCTTCGTACTCGATGCCAACAGTATAAACAAGAGATAAAACAGGTAAAATGGATTGTAAAAACCGGCACGGATAAAACTCCGTGCCGGTATAATTAATTACTGCAATTCCTCGTCGTTGCTGTTTCTGATAAGATAGTAATAATAGGTTATCCCCCTGAGGAAATCTTCAATTTTCACCCTTTCATCAATACCATGTATCCTTGCCATATCTTCGGAGGTGACAATTATTGGTGCAAAACGGTAAATATCGGGGCTGACTTCAGTGAAATGCTTGCTGTCTGACGATGCAAGCATCATTGTCGGAGCAACCACTGCCTCGGGATATACCTGACGCAGAGTTTTCATTATGGAATTGAATCCATATGATTCACTTGAAGATACCGGGGCCGGTTCACTCAGTCCGGGCAATACTTCTATTTCAACCCTTTCGTCATTCACCACCTTCCTCACATGAGCCAGAATATCTTCAGAGGTCTCCCCTGCAAGCACCCGGAAGTTTACGGTTGCCTCAGCCCGGTTGGGAATCACATTATCCTTCATACCGGCAGAAATGATAGTCGGAGCCGTGGTTGTTCTCACCAGGGCATTGCCCGAGCTGCTGCCGGTATAAATATTTATCAGTAGTGGTTTGAATATCCATTTGTTGGCAAAAATCGCCCTGGCATAGAATGGCATCTCAGGACCCACATACTTTATGAAATCATCGACAGGGCCCGATATACGTGCTTTCAGCTGCCTGCTGTTGATGGCGCTGACAGCTTCAGCTATTATGGTAAGTGCCGACTCAGGCTCTGGGGTGGAAGAGTGTCCCCCGTCGAGAGTTGCCGATAGCTTAACAGAAAGATACCCCTTCTCCGATGTTCCGATCAGAGCCACAGGTTTACTCATCATCGGTACCATTCCGACCGTAACAGCCATTCCCTCATCGGCAACGAATTCAGCCTCTACACCCTGTTCAGCCAGGTATGCTGCAATTGCTTTAGCGCCGAGCAACCCCGATATTTCCTCATCATGGCCAAAAGAGAGGTAAAACGTGCGTGCTGGTTCGAACTTCTCGGAAATGAGCTTCTCAACGGCTTCCATAATCTGAATAAGAGCCCCCTTGTCATCAAGGGTTCCCCTTCCCCATATGAACTCACTGTCAATCTGACCACCGAATGGCTCGCGTGACCATAGCTCCTCATCTCCGGCAGGCACGACATCGAAGTGTGCCATCAGCACAACGGGTTTCAATGCCGGATTCGAACCCTCCCACCTGTACAACAGACTGAACTCATTGAATACCAATGGCGTAATAAGCCTGTGAACTGAAGGGTATGTGACTTCCAGGTACTCTCTGAATGCCCTGAAAGCACCGGTGTCAACCGGAGCGTCAATCTCGTAAGAAACCGTTGGTATCCTTATTGCTCCGGCAAGCCTTTCTGCAGCCTCAATACCAACCGGAGGTGTTGCAGGCAGACTTACAGCAGGCTGCTTTGACCGGAACATAAACGTTTTGACAATGATAACGATCAGCAGCACGGCGATGAGCCACAGGGCGATCCGGAAATATCTTTTCATATTGAAATGGGTATTGGTTAAACACTACTCAAATATAGATATTTACCCGAGAACTCATTTACTAATCCAATTACCGCTGCTTCAGGATGCCCCTGCAAGCGCAGTTCCTCAAGGGTAACTACTACCTTTTCTTCAGCCACAGCCATGAGCAGGCCGCCTGAAGTCTGTGCATCGAAAGCAATCATTTTAAGATTATA
>VGGM01000071.1 GCA_016868515.1 Bacteroidota bacterium
CGAAAACCCGGTTTTTTTCACCTGTTTTCACCTCAAACCTGTCAACGAAAGGCTGAGGTGCCTTCTCCTGCCACTCCTTATGGTACTGTGTACCTGAGAGGTAGACATACTTCCTGTCGGATGACATCAGTATTACCCTCTCGCCAGTCTCCTCAGCAGTTTTCGACATCAGCGAACCGGGATTGGCATAGAAATCTGACGATCTGTACTTGTAGATGGTGTGCTTCGTTCCCGGATCATCAAGGAATACAGCGAAGAGGTGTGACTGTCCGCTGACGGTCTCGGTCATAAAGAGAATGTTGCAGTCATCTGAATAGTCAAGGCTTCCGATCTGAGTGTCATTCTCATAAATAACCTTAACATCGTTCTCGCCGTACGGGGGCAGCCACTGGTAAACCTTATCCTTACGCGGCTGGGCCTGCCTTGGCCGTGCAGCCGTATCGGCCGGAGCTGCTGTACTGTCGGCCGGGCGCCTTGCCGGGGCCGGTTCCTGCATAAGATAACTCATTCCCTTTCCGTCGGGCCTCCACCTGAGCGACCTCTTTGAGGGCTCACGGTCCTGTGAAGGACCTGCTGCATCGGGGTCAGTAGTGGGTGGTGTCGGTCCGGTTGCCGGTGCCGAACCCTCACGCAGTTCGCGCTTGCTGATCTCTGAAAGCACCTTGCCTTCAATATCCCACAACTCAGCCACATTGCCAAATGAGCTGACTGGAACAATGTTCGAAAATGGTCTTACAGTAGTCGTCACTCTCAGGTAGTTGCCATCGGGGGCAAAGCTCAAACCCGAGTACATTCCGGGTTTTCCCACGTTTTTGAGCTGCTTCGGGTTGTCGACTGTGATCCTGACTATCTGGCCTGTTGCGTAATACTCAAGAAGTGACTCCTCCCAGGTGTCTTCAAGCAGGTGAAGAACGGTACGTAACTGGGTTTTGCCCTCATTAGAAACTCTGACCCTCAAATGGTTGTCGGTTACATACTGTTTCGGCTTCGGCCCCCTCTTCTCGGGTACCAGTACGGTGAGAATATATTTCCCGTCGCCTGACCAGTCAAATGATGTCTGCATTGTTGCCAGAACCGGTCTCGGGGTAATCTTCACCGATTTGCCTGTTGCAACTGTTGCAACATAAATGTGCGAACCATCCCTGAAATGTGCATAGTAGGCAATCCTCTTACCATCAGGCGACCATCGGGGTGAGGATATTCTTGCTCCTGCCGGTACCGGAATAGCGCGGGCAGTGCCGCCACCAACCGGTATCAGTTCCATACCCACCGAGCCTCCGGTAGTAAGCGAACGTGACCTGCCGGCTATGGTGTCGACCTGAACACCTCCAAGGTTCATATAGGGTGTGCCAAGTCTGTCGACGATAACCATGCCGTCTCCCTTTGTGTTGAGAAACCACAGTCCGTCGGGACTGAGGTTAGAAAGCGAGATGTTCTCATGGCGCGGAGCGAGTACCATCTTCTTTATCGCCTCCGGTGGATCCTGATAACCCTTTTTGGAAATTACCTCCTGTGCAGGAGATGATGTCGCAATGAGGGCAACAAGAGACATCAGCAGGCTGAATTTAGTCAAATAACTTTTCATAAAACAATTATTTAGTTAATATACAAACATTTATCAAACCAAAATACTAATACCACATATCCTGAAGCAGTGTAAACCTTGTTTCCTCGGTTTTCCCGTCAACCGTTACTTTAATATTATAAACTCCCGGGCGTGCCGGTACCGATGCCACCCGTGCCTGCTGGCCCTGTTCGCCCGAAACCGGTGGCCGTATGGTATAATTCCACAGCACCCTGTTAACACCTTTTATCCCGGCACCCTCGCTTTCCCATATCACTCTTACACCGTCGAGCACCTGCACCTTCACATCGCGGGCGTCATTTTTCAGATAGTAGTAGATATGTGCTGCAACAGGTTCACTCTCGCCGTTATAATTGAGAGATGAACTGCTGTTGCTGCCGGCACTAACCCATTTAACCCGGGTCTGAACCCTGAACAGATGGAAATCCTTCGCCAGGACAGGCCTGGTAATCTCCTCCATGTAATTTATGTCGGCGATGAAAATACTGCGCCCGTGAGTTCCGACAATAAGGTCGTTCTCGCGTGGATGGATCTTAATATCCTCAACCGGGTTATTGGGCATGTTGTTGCGCATAAGGTTCCAGTTTTCGCCAGCGTCGAAGCTTACATAAACCGCCTTGGTGGAACCGATAAAGAGCAGATTGGGATTGGCCGGGTGCTCGCGGATGACGCAAAGCGATTCATCGGCAGGGAGATTTGAAGCTATTGATTTCCAGGTCTTGCCGTAGTCGGTGGTCTTGTAAACCCATGGACGGAAATCGTCGTGACGGTAACCGGTAATGGTGACGTACGCTGTTGCTGCATCGGCATTCGATGTCGCTACCCTGCTTACCCAATAGCCGGGGTGGCCGGGAATATTGGCCGTAACATCGTTCCAGTTTCGCCCGCCGTCGGGGGTAACCCATACCCTGCCGTCATCGGTTCCAACCCACAGCACACCCTCTTTTGCGGGAGACTCTTCCATCGTTACTATGGTGCAGTACTGGATGTTGCCGGTGCCCTGAATTTTGGCCTCATCCTGTGTTGTCAGGTCAGCGCTTATCAGTTCCCAGGTCTCACCCTGATTACGCGAACGTACAACCTTGTTGCCGGCATGATATATTGTCTTGCTGTTATGCGGGCTGACAACTATCGGAGCGTTCCATGCCCACCGCTCCATGTTGGGATACCTGATTGACCTGCTCTCGCCTGTCTTCTGATCGAGACGCCTGATAGGACCAAACTGCGATTCGTTGTAGAGCCAGCGGCTGTCATTCCAGTCAACCTCGTTGTACATGCCGTCGCCACCGCCCACGCTCTTCCAGTCTTCTATCCTTATTGAACCTCCGTCGCGTTTCGTTGAAGGGCCCTTTACTGAACCGTTATCCTGAAGACCGCCGTAAACATTATATGGATAGTCGAAGTCGAACCCTATCGCAACAAACTGGCCCACTGGCATGAAATCAGGATGGTACCAGTTCGCTCCTCCGTCCCAGGTTATCCCCATACCGTGGTCATGTCCCAGCAACATGTGTTTAGGGTTGGCCGGATTGATCCACATTGCATGGTTGTCGCCGCCAAACCTGAAAGGTACTCTCCATTCCTTCCCTCCATCAATGGTTTCAAACATACCAACAGACATTACATACACATGGTTGGGATCTACAGGATTGATGCGTACCTGCTGATAATAATAGGGAGGGTTTCCTCCTATCGGCCTGTCATCGGGATTGATCTTCCTCCAGGTCTGACCCTTATTGTCGGAGCGGTACATTTCGGCACCCTTCTCGCGACCCTGCGGTGGTATTCCGTTAAGCAACTGGTTATAACGAACCTCATCGGAAACCCCATCGATATTGCAGTTTTCAATATTGGCATATACTATATTCGGGTTCGACCTCGATACTTCGATACCTATCTTGCCTATCATGCCACCGGGAAGTCCGTTGGTTAGTTTTAACCACTTGTTCCCTCCGTCGGTGGTTTTGTAAATGCCGCTGCCCGGCCCGCCGTTGTTGAATGTCCAGGGTTTGCGAACCTTGTCATATGCACCGGCGTAAAGAATATCGGGATTGGATGGATCGATTGCAATATCGACCACCCCTATATGTTTGCCCTTGCTGGTTACCTCAAGTACTCTCCTCCACGATTTTCCTCCATCGGTGGTTTTATAAACACCCCTTTCCTCATTCTCGGAATAGAGGGGGCCCAGTGAGGCAACCCATACTATGTCGGGGTTTCTGGGGTGGAGAATAATCCTGCCAATGTGCTGGCTGTTCTTCAGGCCCATGTTCTTCCAGGTTTTCCCCCCGTCGACCGATTTGTATATACCGTCGCCATAATAAGATGTACGGCTGTTATTGGCCTCACCCGTACCAACCCATACGACATCGGGATTGTTCTGGTCAATTGCCACGTCGCCTATGCATATTACAGTCTGGTTATCAAACACAGGTTCAAATGTCAGTCCGTTGTTTACCGTCTTCCACAATCCTCCGGTGGCCATGGCGGCATAAAAAACCGACGGGTTTTTCTCATACACGGCAAAATCGACAAAACGTCCGCCGTGCCGTGTTGATCCTATGGAACGGTAGCGTGCCGCCCCGAGGATTTCACTACCCACTGTCTGGGCTGAAATGTTGCTTGGCAGCAGCAAGGCTGCAAGAAGGGCCGGGATGAAGATTATCCACCCGCGCAATCTCCGGTTTTCTTTCATAGTTCAGGCTGGTTTGGTTTTAACACCGAACAATTTATGAAGTTTTTCTCTTGCCGGAATAGCTGTAACACCGCCACTATCAACATTTAACAACTCTTAACGTTTCATCAGCTGATATTGTCATCATGTCTGCCGGTGTCCTGTATTTAAGCTTTCACTATTTTTGACAAAAAGTTATCTGTATGAACCGCCCAACTGTTTCGTGGACAGCTGATGAGGAAAAAGCTCTTGGTAAGATGAACGACCCCTGGCTTGTTCAGGAGTTCCTCGACTCTATCGATTACAACCCATCGTATGAGTGCCGGTCGCCCAGGCATGTGCTCAGGAAGCGGTCGGCCCACTGCTTCGAAGGAGCACTCTTTGCTGCCGCGGCTTTGCAGTTCCATGGCCACAAACCACTTCTTGTCGACATGAGGGCTTGGAATGACGACGATCATGTAATTGCCGTTTTCAGGTCGGGAAGATTCTGGGGGGCAGTCGCCAAATCGAACTTCACCACACTTCGGTATCGTGAGCCTGTTTACCGGTCAGTGCGTGAACTGGTAATGACCTACTTCGATTTCTATTTCAATCTTAACGGAGACAAATCGTTGCGGGAATTTTCGGTTCCGCTTAACCTCGAAGCTTACGACCACAGAAACTGGCAGACTACAGATGAAGACCTTGAGTATATAGGCGATAAACTGAACACAATACGCCACTATAGGGTGGCACCGCCTTCGTCGGTTGCAGCGCTGAAGAGGGCAAGCGACATAATGATGAAGGCCGGAATGCTCGGATCAAAGGAAGAAGGGTTGTTCAAACCGGTGTAATAAGTCAGCGTTCGAAAAATGTCTCTTTGCCAGGCAAACATATTCAGCCATTTATACAGTAATGCATCCTGACGGTCGAAAAAATCATATTTACTGTCAAACATTTTTTTATCTTTGGCACTGGCCTGAAAGCCGGCAAAGACTATGCCGGCAAGAGTAAGAACGGGCATATGAGGTTATAAAATTATTCAGTGAAAACATGGATGTAAACGGTAAAGCATTCAGGGCTTTTCGTGACAGGGAAGAGGCGCTAAGGAGGCAGTATGACGCCGCCAGGGCAGCGAAACAACACTCAAAGGGTAAACTTACGGCATGGGAAAGAATTGATCTTCTGTTCGACACGGGCACATTTGAGGAGATTGATGCCTACAATACACCCGCCGCAATAGAGGTTGAGTTCGGTAAGGTTGAGAAATCCTATGGTGACGGAGTGATTGTGGGTCACGGCAAGATAAGCGGAAGGCTTATCTTTGTCTATGCACAGGACTTCACCGTAATGGGCGGATCGCTTGGCATTGTTCATGCCAGGAAGATAGCCAAGATACAGGAGATGGCCCTTAAAATGGGAGCACCTGTGATTGGGATCATGGATTCGGGAGGGGCCCGCATCCAGGAAGGGATTGCGAGCCTGAGCGGGTATGCAACCATATTCCACAATATAATTCACTCGTCGGGTATAATTCCTCAGATATCTGTAATAATGGGCCCGGCTGCCGGCGGGGCAGTCTACTCTCCTGCCCTCACCGACTTCGTATTTATGACAAGCCACACGAGCTATATGTTCGTAACCGGACCAAATGTTGTGAAAGAGGTTCTTAATGAAGATGTTACATCGGAGGAGCTGGGCGGTGCCGAAGTTCATGCCCGGAAAAGCGGTGTGGCTCACATGATTTACGATGACGAGGAAAATACGATCCTTGCCCTGAAGAAGTTTCTGTCATACCTGCCTTCTAACAATCTTGAGAACCCACCGGTATTTCCCGATGATGAACTGGTATCTGACGTGAACCCGAAACTTCGTGATATTGTACCTGACGACCCCAATAAGGCTTACGATGTAAAGGATGTAATAAACAATATTGTCGACAACGCAAGCTTCTTTGAGACATCGGAACTATTTGCCGGCAGTATTGTAACCGGATTTGCCCGGCTGAAAGGCAAAACAATTGGTGTAGTAGCCAACCAGCCAAAGGTGCTGGCAGGGGTTCTTGACATAGACTCATCGACCAAAGGGGCCCGTTTTATAAGGTTCTGCGATGCATTCAATATACCGCTGCTGACACTCGAGGATGTACCTGGCTTCCTGCCGGGCATCAACCAGGAGCATATGGGAATTATCAGGCATGGCGCAAAGATGCTATATGCGTACGCTGAAGCCACTGTTCCGAAAATAACAGTGATTTTGAGGAAAGCATATGGAGGAGCCTATATTGTCATGAACAGCAAAAACCTTGGCGGCGACTTCAATTTTGCATGGCCCACAGCCGAAATTGCTGTTATGGGTCCCGACGGGGCTGTGGCAATTCTGTACCGCCGCGAGCTGGCAGCAGCAGCCAATCCAGCTGAAATGAGAAAGGAACTGGTTAAGCGGTATCGCGAGAAGGTTGCAAACCCATTCATTGCTGATGAACAGGGATATGTTGATGAGGTAATTGATCCGGCCGTAACACGGCAGAAGGTAATCTCAGCATTTGAGGCACTAAGCAACAAGTGGGTGAAGGCTCCCGAGCGGAAGCATGGCAATATGCCATTATAATGGTACAGGCAGAGCGAAGCGGAGTCCCGCACCGAAGGTCGGGAGTGCAGGGTGCAGGGTACAGGGTGCAGGGTACAGGGTGCAGGGAAAATTAAATATTGTTAAGAAATGGGAATAAAGAGAATTCTGATTGCAAACAGGGGTGAGATAGCAATACGCATAATGCGTACTGCGAAGAAGATGGGAATTAAAACGGTGGCTATCCGTACGCATCTCGAGCCAGGGGCGATGTATCTCGACTATGCCGACATTGTTCACGACCTGTCGCATGAGGAACCCGAGATTTCAGTATTTCTCGATATTGACAGGCTGATAGCGGTGGCTCTTGAGAACAGGTGCGACGCAGTGCATCCAGGATACGGGTTTCTGGCCGAAAATGCTTATTTCGCTCAGAAATGTGCAGGGAATAAGATAGAATTCATAGGCCCCACTCCCGATGCCATTTACAAAATGGGGAACAAAACCGTGGCAAAGCAAATTGCCGGTTCT
>VGGM01000072.1 GCA_016868515.1 Bacteroidota bacterium
AGATTCTCGGAACTTGCTCTTTCCGTTTCGGGCTCATTACCTGCTGATCTCAGTGATTTTGCGGTTAAATATCTGGATGCATTCAATACCGGATTTCACTATGCTTTCTTTACTGCAGTTGGAGCAATGCTGATCTCTTTGGTGATTTTCCTGATCTCAAAGAAATCTCTTCCAACTCCTGCGAAGAAGACAACAGCGTCAGGTATATCGAAAGAGGAAATCAGAATGGACGCAAAAGAGATCAAACAGAGATTATATGCTCTCTTTGCTGTCTTCGGTGTTGTTATTTTCTTCTGGTTCTCGTTCCACCAGAACGGACTTACCCTTACAATGTTTGCAAAAGATTATACCCTCCTTGGGGGATTATTCTCCACAGTTGAGATATTCCAGTCCATAAACCCGTTTATTGTTGTATTCCTTACACCTATAGTAATAATCTTCTTTGGTTTTCTGGCAAAAAGGGGACTCGAACCATCAACTCCCAGAAAAATCGCAATAGGGATGGGAATAGCTGCACTTGCATTCGTGCTGATTGCTGTCGCTTCAATCGGAGCACCTTTATACAAGGATGTGGTAGCACAGGGAGGAATACCAGATATACAAAAGTATACTCCCTGGTTATTGTTCGGAGTCTATTTCATACTTACTGTAGCTGAGTTGTTTATATCACCCCTGGGGCTTTCATTTGTATCCAAGGTAGCTCCGCCACACCTGCAGGGTTTGATGCAGGGTGGATGGTTATCAGCCACAGCTATCGGAAACTTCTCTTTATTCCTTGGCGCCATGATGTATGAGAATATCTCAATATCAGTAACATGGTCAGTATTCGTAATAGTTTGTCTGCTTTCGATGCTGACAATGTTATTTATGGTAAAATGGCTTGAAAGAGTAGCGAAATAATTGATACCGCAATAGTACTATCGAGAGGGTCTCTGTGTTGAGACCCTCTCTTTTTGATGCGGGATTAACGATTTAAGATTCTGTAAGGTGGGATGGGGTATTAGGCACAGGGCTCAGGCGAAGCGAAGCGGAGTCCCGTACCGAAGGTCGGGAGCTCAGGGCTCATTGACATAGTGGCATAGTGGCATAATGCCGTAGTGGCAAAAAACGTCCCCTACGCCTTTTACGCCGGACAATTATTTTTCGTATACGATCTTACCATCGACGATGGTAAGTATGATATTCATTTTGAGAATCTCTTTCGGGTCGCATTCAAGTATGTTGACGTCGCAAACTGCTATGTCGGCCAGCTTTCCCTTTGCTATTGAGCCCCTCACACCGCCGTCGAAAGCAGCAATGGCATTGTTGATGGTATATGCCCTGAGCGATTCCTCAACGGTTATTTTCTCTTCGGGAAACCAGCCCCCTTCGGGTTCATGGTTCAGGGTGGTGCGGTTTACGGCGGCATGAATCAGGTTGCGGGGGTGCATAAGGTATTCGGCTGCCGAGGTTCCGGGCCAGTCTGACCCGAATGAGAGCATTGCCCCGTTATCAATAAGTGAGCGGAATGCATATGCACCCCGGCACCTCTCATAACCTATCCTCTCCTCCATCCAGCGCATATCGTCCGACACGTGATAGGGATTGACCTCGGCAATCACATTCAGCTGGCGGAACCTCGGAAAATCGCCGGGCCGGATTACCTGAGCGTGGATAACCCTGAATCCTTCAAGATCACGTCCCAGATCGGTCATAAGCCTTTCGTAGGTATCGAGCATCAGCGAAACCCCCTTATCGCCTATTGCATGGACGTTGGAAACGAATCCTGCCTCATAACCGGTTTTAATAAGGTTGTACATCTTGTCCATATCGGGAACCTGCAGGGAAGGGTCGTTACTGGTATGTGTACGGTAATGTCCGTAGTTTTCAGGCTGGTCGGAGTATGGTTCAAAGAAAAGAGCGCCGTGAGTGCCCATTATTCCGTCGATATATCCTTTCAGGGCACCGAGGCGGAGGTAATTGTCGGGTTCTTTTGTAACCGGGTGAACCCCCATGGTAAATCCCTGTTCCTTAAGTTCAGGAGCCCTTGAGAGGTCGGGACGCAGCCACACCCTGCAGGTAAGCTCGCCGCTCTCATTCAGCTTAACGAACCTGGCAGTCTGGGCCGGAGTGGCAATATCGTGGATCTCCGTTATCCCGGCAGCTGCCAGCGCCCTGAGGGCAGCCCTGTTCTCTTCGAGAAGTCTCTCCTCCGACTTGGGGGTTATGACCTTACGGATAGCTGAAATGGCAGGCGATCCCCTGTAAATCAGACCGGTGGGCTTCCCTGCCAGGTTCTTCTCCATCCCTTCCAGTGCCTTCTGATCGAGCCCGGCGGCCTTAAGTGCAGCCGTGTTTGCCAGATACATTGTGTTGTCGAAATTATTGAGCAGGCACGGATTGGAAGGGGTAATGTCGTCGACAACCTCTTTCGAGGGTTTCCAGCGCTCAGGCTTCTTTTCGCCGGCAGAGGCGGCTCCGGGCGACCACTCTTCGTAGGCGCCCCAGAGTCCCCCCGTAATCCATTCCCTCTCTCCCACTATCTCCACAACTCGGGCAACTTCGGTTCTGAGCCCTTCGTTATCAGATACCTTCATCAGGTTGGCATCGTTGATAAGGCTTCCGGCATTATTGAAATGCACATGCCCGTCAATAAATCCCGGTACTGCAAATGCACCCTGAAGGTCAATAACGCGTGTATCGGGTCCGGCGTCACGCGAGGCCCCGGTTCCCGAACTATAGACACCTGTAATAGTGTTACCGGTAATTGAAACAGAGCCGGCCCATGGCGCAGAGTTATCCATTGTGTAAACCCTGCCGTTGAGAAGAACTATATCGGCCGGTGTACGGCTGCACGACGAACTGATGATTATGGCAGCCAGCGCTGCAATTGTGATTTGCAGAATGCGGTTCATGATTGTGGGTCTGTTTTGGTTCAGGAGTAAATTTAAGAAAGAGCGACGGAACATACCCCGGTCTGATTCAGAAAATGCGGGAATTCAGCTGTAAAACATAATCTTAATTGGCATGTGGCTGATTTCAGCCAGAAAAAAAATGCTATTATTGGGGTAAATTAAAGCAGACAGCAATGAAAAAAGTATTTGCAGCAATAACCTTAATGCTAATTGCCATGGCAACTATTACAGCTCAGGAAGGTGACGGAACAATTCTTAAGAAGGGCGACAAAGCCCACCTCTTCAAAGCCACAACTATCGACGGAACGGTTGTAGACCTTAACCAGATGAAGGGCAAGGTGGTAATGGTGATGTTCTTCGCCACATGGTGCGGCCCGTGCAATCTCGAGCTGCCGGTGCTTGAAAAGAACATCTGGAACAAGTACCGCGACAATAAGGATTTCGTGTTGCTGGTTATGGGCAGGGAACACGACGTAGCTGCACTTAAGGCTTTTGCAGTGACGAAGAAATTAAACCTCCCTTTTGCTCCCGATTTGAACCGCGAGGTTTTCTCAAAGTATGCCGAAAAGACTATTCCGCGAAATTATATTATCAACAAAGATGGGATAATTGAATATAGCAGTATCGGCTATACACCAAATGACTTTAAAATGATGGAGGATTACCTGGCCTGGATGCTGAAGTAGGGTTGCGGGCTTCGCCCTCCGTAGCCCTGGCGAAGGAGGTTTGCGGGCTTCGCCCTCCGTAGCCCTGGCGAAGGAGGTTTGCGGGCTTCGCCCTCCGTAGCCCTGGCGAAGGAGGGTTCCAGGTTGAAGGTTGAGGGAAAGCATATTTATTTGCTACATAACTGACTAACAGATATATATATTATGAGAAGGAGTCTATTTTTTCTGCTCGCATCAGTAACCCTTTTATCAGCGATTACAGCCCAGCAAAGGCAGCAGATTGACCCGGTTGTTACTGCCATGCATACCATTTCGAGCCATGATCTGCTTGAATGGGTGGCCGAGCAGTGCGATGAAAAGTATGCCGGAAGGCTGACCGGAACCGCAGAATACCAGGACTGTGCCGAATGGCTGGCCGGTATGTTCAGCAAGTGGGGCCTGCAGCCTGCAGGTGACAATGGCACCTGGTTCCAGTGGTTCGATATTCCCTATACCCTGGTATATCCCGATTGCGGCGTGAGCCTTCACCTCGCTTCCGGCAAGGGAGGAACAATTCTCAAAAACTATAGATATGTAACCGAGTACATGCCAGGCTCGACAAGCGGCAACGGAGAGGTGACGGCTGAAGTGGTTTACGCCGGATACGGAATCACTGCACCCGAACTGGGCTATGACGACTACGCCGGAATTGACGTGCGGGGGAAAATCATCCTTATTGAACCCGAGTCTCCTGTTTCGCCCAATGCCGGTGCCGAAAAGTTCAATCCATGGTTTGAGCACTCATTCCACCAGACCAAGCTTTTGAATGCAGTGAAGCACGGAGCGGTCGGCATGCTCTACAACTACGGCCCGATCGCAAATCCGAACAACGCCTACCACAAGGATTTCATATACGTTCATGTAGCCGACTCAGTCGTTCGTGATGTTTTTGCAGGAACCGGAAAGGCCCACAGGGAGGTGGTGGCTTCAATCCGCGAAAAGCTAAAGCCTGCCTCTTTCACAACAGGAAAGAGAGTCACCATCAGGATGAGTACGGAACACTTTCCCGATGGCAGAGGCACCAATATCATAGGGCTGCTGAAAGGCTCCGACCCGGAACTCAGCAAGGAAGTTATTATTATCGGAGCCCATCTCGACCATATGGGTCTCTGCTACGAGCTGATTCCGGGGGCGAACGACAATGCATCGGCAGTGGCAGTGATGATGGGCGTAGCCAAAGCACTCACTGAAAACAATATAGAACTCAAAAGGTCGGTACTTTTCCTCTCCTTCGGAGCCGAGGAACAGGGTATTGTGGGTGCAAAGGTCTATCTCAACAACCCGGTATTCCCGCTTGAGAAAAGTATCCTTCTGAATATGGACGGAGTGGGAATCGGAAACTCCATCGGAGCCAATGGCGGCAGAAACTATCCTGAAATATGGAAATATGTTGAGGAGGCCAATGAGAAGTATATCCACAGGCCGTTGTCAACCAACTTCTTTGCCAACCTTGGCCGGCCCCGTCTTGACGCAGCAAGATTCCTTACCGCAGGAGTACCAAGCCTCAGTTTCTACACAAGCGGTTCAAGAAGCTACTACCATGTACCTGGCGACAATCTCGATATCATTAAGCCCGAGATAATGGAAGATATGGCGAAGCTGCTATTCCTGACGGTTGTAAGCCTTGGCAACAGATGAATAAATGGGACGTAGTGACGTAATGTCTTATTGGCGTAGTGGCGTAGGAAAAAAGGGCGTAAAAGGCGTAAAGGGTTGCGGGTTTACCTCGGCTGCCCCTCGGTGAGCTCGCCTGATAAACCGGGCTCGGTTCGGGTTGCTGGTTGCTGAAGGTTGTAATGGCGTTGACCTACAAGGGCACACCGCATACCCCATACCCCAATCTAAACAAACCACGAAGCTATCTTCCGGTTGAAGATGAACAGCACACCGGCCACGATTACCCACTGGAATATACACGACATGAATGAGAAGGCAATGAATGGCTTGTACCATTCACCGGGGACGAATGACTGAGCAAGCCACCATATTAGCAGTACCACAGCGGCTACCGGAACGAAGAACTTCATGATATAGCCCCAGCCTGCACCAACGTTACTGTCGGTGGCTACCGAATTAATCTCGCCGCTGATCATCCTGGTTCCCTGCCGTATTATTACCCAGGCAATCAGGGCCCCGGAAATCATCAGGGCAACACCCCACACAAAATCCTGGTTGCTGAGGAAGTTAAGGTTGCGTGCTGAAGGAAGTCCCAGCATAAAAGTTATGATGCAAACCATCCATATCGCAGTTCTGCGCTTCATACCGGTATCGACAAATACCCTGGTTGGCAACTCAAGCTGAGCTATCAGCGAAGTAAAACCGGCGAAGGTGAGTCCCAGAAAGAAAAGCACTGCCAGCACGCTTCCTCCGAACATCTTCTGGAAAAGAAGGGGCATCCAGATAAATGTGAGGCCGGTGGAAGCCGGTCCGCTTGTCCTCATTATCTCAAGTATCTCGGGGTCGTTCATCCCCATGTCAGTTCTCAGAATGGCAAAAACTGTCCCGAAAATCATTATCCCCGAGAGTATTGACACCGTATTGTTTCCTATTCCTGTTATGAAAGCATTCTTAACAGTGCCATGTTCCAGTTTCATATATGCAGCGTATGTTAGAAAAAGGCCCCAACCCGCACCGGTGTCCCAGGCATTCTGAGTGAGTGCATCGAGCCACACCTTAGGGTTGGCGAGTTGCGATAAATCGGCCCTGAAAAGGTATCGCAGGCCTACTTCGCTGCCTTCGAGAGTTACAGCCCTTACAACGCTTATTACTACGATCAGCAGCAACGAGGGGATCAGTATCTTGTTAACCTTTTCGATTGAACCGATACCTCGCCATATTGCGAGAGCTCCCAGCCCTATTGCAGCAATAAAGGTTATTATCGGCATATAGCCGGCCTGGTATGCATTCCATATGGCCAGTGATGATTCATAACTCACAGGAAGCGGATGAATTATAGTGTAAACAAAATAATATATGCACCAGCCAACAACCACGGCATAAAAAAAAGTAATAGCACATGGAACAAATGCCACAAATGATCCAACCCATGCAAACCTCTTACCAAGTCCGCCGATAAATGACCTTACCACTCCCGCCCGGTATTTCTTGCCGATGGCATATTCGGCAATTATCAGTGGTATGCTCCAGAGGAAGAGGAAGACCACCCAGGCTATCAGAAATGCACCGGCCCCCGAATCGCCGTCGCCTGCATTCTGCGCCGCAATTCTCGGGAACCTCCAGATATTGCCTGTTCCAACTGCCACCCCTATCGCACTGATTATCAATCCAAACCTCGTCGTAAACCGATATCCAGTCGATTTATCCATGTTTTTGGTCATATCATTTAAATTAGCAGGTTAAAGGACTATGAAAGTACAACACTTTTACGGAATATCAGAATTGGCGTTCATATTGTTAAACATAGGTGAGAGAGGTTCCAATAAAATGCATGGAAAAGAGTTGCAACCATTAAAATACATTTTCATAAAACCGGTATGATTCTTAACTTTATTGGCAAATATTTCCAATTATCCTGAATAGAATAGTATCAGCCCCGAACCGACCTAACTTAAATCTATCCAAAATGAAAGAATCATCGAAACCTGCAGGCCTTAGAAGGCGCAGTTTTATCAGAAATGTAACTGCCACCGGACTGGCGGCAGCAATATTTCCTGTTTCAGGAGCAACAGAACCCGATTCCGTAACCATTC
>VGGM01000073.1 GCA_016868515.1 Bacteroidota bacterium
TGTAACCTATCCGTTCATGGAGGAGGATTACACCTTCGAGATACTGGAAGCAGCCACGGGCGAGGAAGGCATCGAAATAATGGAGAAGGAATTGCCCGACATAATGCTTCTTGACAATAAACTTCCGGGTATTCAGGGTGTGGAGGTGCTGGAATATGTGAAAAGGAAGAATTACGAGATAGTTGTTGCCATGATCACTTCGTACGCTTCCATTGATGTTGCAATAAGGGCAACCCGATACGGGGCCACAGATTTTATTCCGAAACCGTTTACTCCACAGGAACTCAAATCGAGTATTGAGAACATAACAAAGCAGCAATATCTCAGGCGCATAACTCACAGGCTCAGGGAGGAGGGAAAGAAGGTAAGGTTTCAGTTCCTCTCGGTGCTTTCGCATGAACTAAAGGCTCCGCTGAATGCTATAGAGGGCTACCTCAGGATGATGCAGGAAAAGCAAACCGGCGAGCTGATTGATGATTATGCAATACCAATTGACAGGTCGCTTCAGCGGATCCAGGGAATGAGAAATCTGATAATGGACCTGCTCGATTTCACGAAGATAAGGTTTGAGAGGAGGGAGGAGAAGCTGCAGGAGGTTGATCTAAAACAGATTGCCTCGAATGCCATTGTCACGGTTCAGCCATATGCCATTCAGAAGGATATCACCATCAACCTTAACGTGAACTGTAACTCACTTGTCACTGCCGATCCGGACGACATGGAGATTGTGTTCAACAATCTGTTGTCGAATGCCGTGAAGTACAATGTTGAAAAAGGCTTCGTGGATATCACCATAAACGGTTGTGAGGAGACGTTTGCGATAGTGTTTACAGATACGGGAATAGGTATAAGGGAAAAAGACATTGAAAGGCTGTTTGATGAATTTGTGAGGATTAAGAATGAGAAGACACGTGATATTGCCGGAAGCGGACTTGGCCTGAGCATAGTGAAGAAGGTAGTGGAGCTGTACAATGGTTCGATATCGGTTGAGAGCACGCCCGATATCGGAAGTACCTTTACCGTAAAACTGCCAAGGTTGATGACGAAACCACAGGCGGCTGAAGTCAATAACAATAAAAATCAGTAATTTAGCTACCAACAAATCAGATAAATATGATTACTAAGAGCACAAGGTTACCGGGTAAGACAGTCGAAAGACTTAGCGAGTACAGAAGAACCCTGCTGGGTTGCCTTTCAGATGGCAAGAACTATATCTATTCTCACGAACTGGCTTCGATGCTGCACATAACCGCGGTTCAGGTAAGACGCGACCTGATGCTGATAGGCTACTCAAGCGTTCTGAAAAAGGGTTATGATGTAAGGGAACTTATCGGGAAAATCGGATCGATTATTGATTCTGACGAGGGTCTGAACGTCTGCGTAATCGGGGTTGGAAACCTGGGCAGGGCTATTACAAGCTATTTCAAGGGGAAGCGGTCAAAACTCAACATAATTGCATTGTTTGACAATGATCAGAATAAGGTAAACAAGGTAATCTGCGGGGTAAAATGTTATGAAACAGCTTTGCTGGGCGAGGTTGTGAAAAATCTGGGGATTACGATATCAATTCTTACCGTTCCACCCGATAATGCCCGCGAAGTTGCCGAAGAGGCTGTGCGTCACGGAATAAAGGGAATTCTGAATTTCACAACTGTTCCTCTGAATGTTCCGTCAGGCGTTTTCCTCGAGGAGTATGACATGACAACATCACTTGAGAAAGTAGCATATTTCGTTAAGGAGAACCTTAAGTAGAGCCTTTACGGAATGAATGTATTTCACAGTTTTGAGGCTGCTGCCGGTATCAGAAATGCAGTAGTCACCACCGGTACTTTTGACGGAGTTCATATTGGACACAAAACCATTCTCAACAGGCTTGGCAAACTGGCAAGGCAGGTTGACGGTGAGTCGGTACTGATAACATTCCATCCTCACCCCAGGGTGGTGCTGTATCCCGAATCGGCCGGTAAGGGGCTTAAGCTGATTAGTTCGAGAGAGGAGAAGATTGAATTGCTGAGAAAAGCCGGACTCGGTAATGTACTCATAATTGAGTTCACCATGGATTTTTCGAGAATAACCAGCGAGCAGTTTATCTCGGAATATCTTCACGGTATTCTGAGGGCCAGGGTTGTTGTAGTGGGACATAATCACCATTTCGGATTCAACCAGGAGGGGGATTACAAACAACTATGGAATCTGAGAAGCAGATATGGTTTCGATGCCGAGGAGATTCCAATGCAGGAAGTACAGAATGAGATTGTAAGCTCGACCAAGATTCGTGAAGCAATTACTGAGGGTTATATGCAGCGTGCCAATGCCTATCTCGATCATTACTACATAATTATAGGCGAAGCAGTTCCTTCTGCTGACAGCTTTTCAGGTGCCCCTCTGGCACTGACCAGAATTCCATTGACGGAAATAACAAAACTGACACCGGCATCGGGCATTTACGCGGTAACCGCAGCAGGTGATGCATTCTTTTCTAGGGCGATGGCAATAATTGATAATGCCCGGCCACCGGAAGAGAGGGTATTGATTCACTTGTTCGACTACGACAAAACTATTCCCGGCAAGAGAGTTACCCTCTTTTTTCACAAGAAGATAACCAGCCTTGAAACTGTAATGGACTCACCCAGACCCGATAAGAAGGTTATGACAGCCCTGGATGACATCAGAGAGCTGATTTTCTGAGAAATCTCATTGAATCGGAGCTACCTATTGAATATCTTTGTAATGTTTATTTAGTTTAATTCCATTTTATTGTAATGAAGTTTTTTCCGGAGAAGCTTAGCATACCTGATCGCAGAATGCATCCATTTATTGATCCCGATGAGATATGGAGATACATAAATGAGATGAAGCCCGACAGGGTGAGGGTCAGGGAGATAATATCGAAGTCACTTGCGAAGAACAGGCTGACTCTGGCTGAAACTGCCATGCTGGTTAACACTACCGATAATGATCTTGTGGAGGAGATCAAGGCCGGTGCGAGGGAGCTTAAGGAGAAGGTTTACGGGAACCGGATTGTTCTTTTCGCTCCCCTCTATGTTGGTAACAGGTGCAGCAACAACTGCAAGTATTGTGGTTTCAGGGCATCCAATACCAATGCACTTAGGAAGACACTCAGCGATGAGGAGATTGTGAGTGAGGTTGAAGCCCTGGAAGACAACGGGCAGAAGAGGCTGATACTGGTTTATGGTGAGCATAAGGAGTATTCGGCCGAGTATATTGCTCATACCGTGAGACTTGTATATGGTGTTAAGAAGGGGCAGGGTGAGATCAGGCGTGTGAATATAAATGCAGCTCCCTTTGATATTGATGGGTTCAGGACTATTGGCAAGTCGGGGATAGGCACTTACCAGGTATTTCAGGAGACTTATCATCCAGAGGCGTACACCTGGTATCACCTGGGAGGCAAAAAGGCTGATTATGAGTGGAGGCTGACATCGCTTGACAGGGCACAGGAGGCAGGTATAGATGATGTTGGTATAGGTGCTCTTTTCGGGCTGTACGACTGGAGGTTTGAGGTGCTGGGCCTGGTGAGGCATACAAATCACCTTGAGGCCTGCTATAATATCGGGCCACATACAATCAGTTTCCCCCGTATTAAGGATGCAGCCATGCTTGACATGGATGGGAGGTACATGGTTAGCGATGACGATTTCATGAAGCTGGTGGCTATATTGAGACTGGCTGTGCCCTACACCGGGCTGATACTTACTGCAAGGGAGGATCCGGACGTGAGGCGGGAGGTATTACGTTACGGTGTATCGCAGATTGACGGAGGGACAAAAATTGAACTCGGCTCATATTCCGATATCAGGAATGAAGCCCAGAACCTTAATAAGGAGCAGTTCAAGATAGCTGATGAGCGGTCGCTTGCCGAGGTAATTGATGAGTTGTTGTCGACAGGTTACCTTCCTTCGTTTTGTACCTCCTGCTACCGCATGGGTCGGACGGGTGAACACTTTATGGAGTTCTCGGTTCCCGGCTTTATAAAAAGATTCTGTACACCTAATGCCATTCTTACACTATCGGAATACATATGCGACTATGCCGGGCCCGATCTGGCGGCAAAGGGATGGGCCGCCATTGAAAGGGAGGTCTCTGTCCTTGACCCGGCTGTGGCACAAGCTACCCGCGACAGAATAGATAAGATAAGAAAGGGAGAACGCGATCTCTATTTTTAGGCAACTTACAGTTCAGTAATGATAAAGATAATTGGAATCAGGGTTGTTGACCGGATCAAGGAGACTGGTTTTACACAGAAGATACTTTCGAAATATGCCGGGCTTATTACTACGCGTCTGGGTTTTCATGAACTGAATGATGGCGTATGCAGCCGTGAGGGCTATATACTGCTGCATCTCAAGGGTGATCCGGCAGAGTGGAAAGCGATGAATGAAGAGCTTTTATTGCTGGGTGGTATAGAGGTTCAGGAGATGGTTTTTGTTGACGACAGTGCTGAACCATATCCTGACGGCATCAGGACGAACGATGGTGTGCGGATTCTGGGGGTTCTGATTAAGGACGGAAGCATTAATTCAGTAGAAGTACAGAACCTTCTGACTTTTTACGGATGCTCAATAAGGACCAGGCTCGGGGTGAATGAGCGTCATTTCGGTGAGCCGGCAGGACTGATTCTTCTTGAACTAGCGGGTGCAACCGAAGAGATGGACCGGCTGGAATCTGACCTGCGGTTACTCGACAACTGTATTGTGAGGCGGATGACCTTCGGCCGATAGTAAACTGTCTGAAGATCATCCCGGTTATTCCTCTCTTTGGAGGTACTATCTTATTATGTGCCCGAAGAATATTGAGTTCATAAATATTCTGTCCGATCCGTACCATATGGCCCTGAAATTGGTATTCTCATAAAGTGAGATAACCCTTCCTCCAGAAACATGTGCCGTAGCGAATGCCGATCGTGCAATCCGCTCAACATTCTCCCTGCTTGCATATCCGCTAAGCAGTGGTGTTTCCGTGAACTTTACAGGGGTGTTGAATATGTCGCTTCCCGGTTCGTAGGCAGCTATTCCCTGTTTGAAAACCGGCAGTTCAGACCTGTAATATCCGTAACAGAGCGGGTGTGTCAGATCCATCACCGTATTGAAGATGGTTCCCGGAATGGTATGTGGTGAGACCGGACGGTCGCCGTAGACCGGATTTTCCGGAGATGGATTTCTTACTCCCGGAATGGCCGTGGTGTTTATAAAGTTATTACCTGCAAGCCAGCTATTACCGCCCTTGTAGCCAATTATCACTCCGCCGGCACGGTTCCATCGTCTGAGTGACTCCATACCCTGCTCGGAAATACCGGGTGTTCCGGCCACAATAATAACATTATACCTGTCGGGCGATATTGAATTGAATCTATCTGACGATACCAGTGTTACCGGAATGTTGAAGCGCACGTCGAGCATATGCCATATCTCTCCGGCATCCCTGCTGTTAATACCACCATCTACCATAAGGGCAATTGAAGGCTTGCGAAGAAGTGTGAATTCTGAACTGCCCAGGTCAACGCCGGTATTGGGCGTTAATCCTGTGGTAGTGCCGTATATCTCTGTATTGTATCTGCCGGCCAGTTCCTGAAGGAATCTGTTGAGTTCCTCCCTGCCAGTCGGCTGGTCGTAGGCGTGAATCATTATGGTACCATTAGGGAAACTCTTTTTGAGTCTGCCATCGTCGACAATGAAGGGTTGTGTGGCAACCCTTACCGTTAATCCTGCTTCAAGAATCTGGAAGAGAAGAGAGTAGGAGAGGTAGTCATTCATCTCGAAGAGGTATGCGTAGGTATCGGCTCCTGCCTTAAGCCTGCCTGAATTTACAGGAGGGGCTTCGGTTACGGCCCTCCCTTTTAAACTGGCGGCTGCTTTTGCATCTTTTACCGGTGCGAAGGGGATATTGAACGACATGGCCACGTTCCATGCTGAGATATCGTAGAACCTCATTGTCTCGAACTCGAAGGCTGTCTCGAAGAGAGACCGTATAAACCTGAAGGCAGGTTGTCCGGTTGGTATAAAGAAGCTCTCTTCAGCCCTGAAGGTTATTCCATCGGCGGTAATGTCTTTCTGAAGATGGTAAATCTCAATATGGTGCTGCAGGAGGTGGTCAATAAAGAAAGAGAGTTTCGATTTATCGTCGGGTTCGGAAAAGAGATATCCCTTAACCGGGTGTCTTCCGGCTTCCTCAATTGCAGATATATAGAACTCTCTCTGAAACTCAAGCAGCCGTGTGCGCATCGAAAGTGCTGCATCTGTTGTTGAGAGTGCCATAGTAAACTGATTCCTGATGGCAAAAGGGAATGAGAGGAGCCCTGATGCCACTTCGCGGAGGTGTGATTTCGGACCGGCCTGTTCGATGAGTATACCTATAGAGCCGTGAATATCGGGATATGATGAGCCATAACCGGGATATAGGTTATCAAAAACCTCCTCCTGGAAATAGAGGCTGCCTATCCTGTTGGTATGTTTTGCGTGCCATGTGCCTATCTCTGCTGTCAGTTCATAGTTCTTTTCCGGGACAAGCGGATTGTTGGCCAGCGGATCGCCCGGTTCCCAGAAAAAAGTTGAATTGGCACCCATCTCATGGTGGTCGATAACAATGGTGGGGAACCACCTGTGAAATGCGGCTACCCTGCCGGCGCTCTCAGGGTGTTGAAGCACCAGCCAGTCGCGGTTAAGGTCGAACCAGTAGTGATTGGTTCTTCCCCCGGGCCATGGCTCGCTGAATACTCGGGAGTTGGGATCGGGTACCGGGTCGACGCTCTTATGCATATTTACCCATGCTGAGTGGCGATGGTAGCCGTCGGGATTCAGATTGGGATCGATCAGGATTACCGTATTTGCCAATAGATTGTCGAAATCACTACCCATGCCTGCAACAAAGTGGTAAGCGGCAACAAGAGATGCATTCTGAGCACTCGATTCGTTACCATGCACGCCATAGGCCAGTTTAATTATTACCGGCATATTTTCAATATCGAGAGATGGTGATTGTGCTGGATCTCTCAGCATCAGGTGGCGCTGCCTTATTCTCTCAATGTTTTTTATATTCTCCGGTGAGCTTATTATCAGGTCGCCCAAAACCCTCTGTTCGTGACTTCGGCCGTACTCCTCCCAGATGGCCCGGTCTGATATCCTTGCCAGCTCTTTCATGTAGAGAATAAGATTGTCGTGGGTTACGTGCCACTCACCCACCTCATGACCTATAATGACGGCAGGTACGGGTATGGCCGGATTGTAATTTACATTTTCCGGCAGGTAGTAACTCAGAGGAGTTT
>VGGM01000074.1 GCA_016868515.1 Bacteroidota bacterium
GGTAGCCGGCAGATATCCGTTCGTTAAGCAGGGTTGAGGCCTGTATTTTTCCCATTTCTGATGCAAAGGCAGCTTCGAAACGCCGGTACCCTTCACCTGCCTCTGCGATAATGATGCCGGGTTTGGTACAGAACTGTCCTGTACCGAGGGTGACTGAGGCAGCCAGCTGGGCAGCACTCTTTTCGGCACTCTCATTCAGCGATGCGCTGAGCAGCACGACGGGGTTTACGCTTCCCATCTCGGCGAAGAGGGGAATCGGTTTCTCCCTTCCGGCGGCAGCCCTGTGCAGTGCCATGCCACCGGAGAAAGAGCCGGTGAAGGCCACGGCGGCCGTGAGTGGATGGGTAACAAGTGTCAGGCCGGTTTCGTAGCTGTCGTCGTTGAGATGGCTGAAGATACCTTCAGGCATCCCTGTGTCACGGGCTGCCTTCACAATGGCGTGTGCCACCAGTTCACTGGTTCCGGGGTGTGAAGGGTGAGCCTTTACGATAACCGGGTTGCCGGCTGCCAGGGCCGAAGCGGTGTCGCCACCGGCTGTTGAGAATGCGAGCGGGAAGTTGCTGGCCGAGAAGACAACTACCGGTCCTATGGGCACCAGCATGCTGCGGATATCGGGTTTGGGTGCAGGCTGCCTCGCGGGTAGGGCCAGGTCTATTGTAGCCTCTACCCATGAGCCCTCCCTGAGCAGCGACGCGAACATACGGAGTTGCCCGGTTGTGCGGCCTCTCTCGCCGGTCAGCCTGGTCTCTGTCAGTCCCGATTCTGCAACAGCCCTTTCGATGAGTCTGTTGCCCAGCGCCTCTATCTCCGTTGCTATTGCCTCGAGGAAGAGGGCCCTCTCTTCAGGGGTGCGCGAGCTGAACAGCGGGAATGCTGCTGCTGCTTTTTCAACAGCCAACCCGGCGTCGGAGGCTGAAGCACAGTGGAAAGTCTCTTCCAGGTTCTGCAGGGTGGCAGGATTGAAAGCCCTGAAGGTTCGGGGGCCTCCCGCCACGGTCATTCCAGCAATAATATTCTTACCTGTAATATCCATTTTACCGTAGCATTAAAGTTTTGGGAGTGCAGGTCGGATTGCTATTGCATCGTCAATTATCTTTTTGATTCTTGTCCTCTCTTCTCCCTGAAGCGGAAGACGCGGTGCACGGACATACTCCGAGCCGATACCCGTTGCCGCCTCGGCAAGCTTGATGTACTGTACCAGTTTGGGGTGTATGTCGAGCTCGAGAAGCGGGAGGAACCACCTGTAAATCTTCAGGGCTTCGCTGTACCGGCCCTGCTGTACAAGCTCATAAATAACCACCGTCTCGCGCGGGAAGGCGCAGACCAGTCCGGCTACCCATCCATCGGCTCCCATAACCAGTTCCTCCATTGCCAGCGTGTCGACGCCGCAGAGAATTTTGAACCTGTCGCCGAAGGCATTCTTCATGCGGGTTACGTTTGAGATGTCGCGGGTCGATTCCTTAACTGAAACAATGTTGGGAACCTTCGCCAGTTCGGCGAACATTTCAATGGTAACCATAATGCCGTAATCGACGGGGTTGTTGTAGATCATAACAGGCAGTTCGGTAGCCTGAGCCACTGCCCTGAAGTACTCAACTGTTTCGTGCGAATCGGCTTTATAGCGCAGTGGCGGCAGAAGCATGATACCTTCTGCACCGAGGCTCTTTGCCCGGGCGGCAAATGCGACGGCTACAGCCGTTGACTGTTCGGCGATATTTACTATGACAGGGATCTTACCTGCCAGATGTGCAACGGCTTCCTTTAGAAGGAGTTCCTTCTCCTCCTGAGTGAGGGTTGAGGCTTCGCCGAGTGAGCCGCCAAGGATAACGCCATGAACACCCGCAGCGACCTGCGCATCGAGGCTCTTCTTAAACAGGGGCAGATCGAGCCTGTCATCTGCCGTAAATTTGGTTGTCAGCGCCGGGTAGACACCTTTCCAGGTAATTCTGCTCATATTCTTGTCTTATTAGTTGTTTTTCTGATGTTATAAACAACATTGCTGTGCCTTATTTTACCACTTTGTTAGCGAACATTGATACTAATTTAGCTGTTTTATAAACAAACGGGCAGATTAATGGGTAACAAAAAGCAAAGCACACCACTTTTATTTAAGATAGCCAAGACCGATTCGGAGTCGTTCAATGTTCAGCCGGAGTCGGGCGAGAGTTTCTATCCCTGGCTGCATTATCACCCCGAGATGCAGATTACACTTGTAAAGAGGGGTTCAGGAACCTATTTCATAGGTGATTCGACCGGGCAGTTCGGTCCGGGCGATGTTTTCGTGATTGGTCCCGGCACACCCCACCTTTTCCGCAACGAGCCGGAAATCTCTGAAAATGAAGGAGTGGAATCGCTGAGCATATATTTCAGGAGGGAGGCTTTTGGGGACAAACTTCTTACGCTACCCGAGACATCGGCGATTGAAGCTCTGATAGAGAGGTCGAAATTCGGTATTGTCGTTGAGAAGGAGAGCCAGGATGAGGCGGCCCGGCAGATTGAAACTATTTACTCTGCGGAAGGGTTTAACAGGCTGATGGAGCTTCTCCGCCTCCTCAACAGCCTTGCCACCGGTTATTCAATAAAGGTAATTTCAAGAAATCTTCTCACCTCGATGCTCGACAACAATGACGACAAGCGTCTGAATGATGTATTCCGGTTTATGGCACGGTACTACCGCAGGCAGGTGAGTCTGAAGGAGGTGGCCGGAGTGGCCAGTATGAGCGAAACGGCCTTCTGCAGGTACTTTGTCAGGCGGACGGGCAAGACCTTTACAGGCTTTATGAATGAGATAAGGATTGGGTATGCCTGCCGCATGCTTCAGTCGGCCGGGATGAGCATAGGTGAGGTAGCATATTCATGCGGCTACGGCAACATTTCACATTTCAACAGGCAGTTTCTGCGCATTACCGGAAAGAGACCCGGAGATTACCGGAAAGGAATTAAATTATAGTTACATTTGGGATTCAGCGTTTTGTATAATTCATGATTTACAGGATGATAGGAGCCGGGAGAGACGCCGTTTCGGCCATTGGCCTCGGGTGCATGGGCATGTCGCACTTTTATGAAGGGCGCGATGACAGGGAGAGTGTTGCAACCCTTCACAGGGCTCTGGACCTGGGTATAAACTTCTGGGATACGGCCGACTTTTACGGGAACGGTGAAAATGAGATGCTGATTTCCGGTGTGCTGAGGGAGAACCGTGAAAAGATATTCATTGCCACCAAGTTTGGCTTCAGGGCTGAGCCCGGGGTGGACTATTTCAATACGAGGCTCGACTGTTCACCTGAGTGGCTGCGGCAGGCAGCAGAGCATAGCCTCCGAAGGCTTGGCGTTGAATGCATTGACCTTTACTATGCCCATCGTGTCGACCCTGCCGTACCGGTAGAGGAGACCTTCGGAGCCATGGCTGAACTTGTCAGGGAGGGAAAGGTGAGGTATCTGGGTTTGTCGGAAGCATCGGCCATATCGATACGGAAAGCCCATGCCGTACACCCGGTGACAGCGCTGCAGAGCGAATATTCATTGTTGTCGAGGGAGGTGGAAAAAGAGATTATTGATGTGACGAGGGAACTCGGAATAAGCGTGGTCCCTTTCTCCCCGCTTGGCAGGGGGATGTTCACTGAAAATTTTGAGAACCTGGGTTCACTGGTGGGCTCTGATCCGCGTCACACCCTCCCAAGGTTTCAGGGAGAGCACCTTGAGAATAACAGGCAGATGATGCGGGAGCTGACCATGTTTGCTGCAGATCGTAATATCACCGTATCGCAGATGGCGCTGGCATGGCTGCTGTCGAGGGGTGAGAATATAATACCGATACCCGGAACACGCAGGAGGAAGTATCTGGAAGAGAATGCCAGGGCTGTTGAAATTGCTCTGAACCGGTCTGATATTAATGAAATAGAGGATATTATAGCCCGGTACCCCAACACCGGAGAACGTTACGGAGAAGCTGGTATGAAGCTCGTGAACAGGTAATTTAAGGGAGGCAGTTACAGAGAGATTATAAAACAGTTCGGGAGTGATTGCTCCAGCTCTCACCCCCGCTCTGTTTTGTAGTCCCACCAGGACGTTTGGGACTCGAAACGCCCTCTATAACAGCTGAAATGTCTGAAAATTAATAATATATGCAGGGGTACAATTCAGGGGTACATTTATGGCAAGGTTATTCACAACATTGCAATGGCTCAGGCGATATGGCAGCAAAAGGGGTCATCAGGTTTTTATCAGGGTTTGGATCCGTAACGGTATCGAAACGGAAACTCCTTTTATGAGTACGAAAATCATCTCAGAACCCCGATTAGTGTGTGAAAAGAACACTGGAACAAAGGGTATATTACCGGTGGGGTATATCATATTTCAGCGATAACGGTTGTATCCGCACAACAGGTAAAGTATTAAAGTTGAATAGAATTTACACCTATAAGGAAGGAGAGCATGTTGATATCGTAAGACTTACAGATGTCCATATAGAAAGTAAATACCTGTACTGCTGTTTATTTTTCTTTTCAAAGAATGAGATTATAACTGTCCGGCATACCATGTAAAAAGGTGTGCCAATATTTTGGACTATATCTGATAACAGTGAGTTTGATGAGATAATGTCCATAAAAAGTTGGAATGAGGTTAGCAAAGACGAAGAACTTCTGGAATTTGACTTCTGATTTCATTAAATAATTTCCAATCTTGGTAGTATTACTACCTATTTTGACACATTCTTAATGAAAATATTGATCAATATTTTGCATTTCATTAAAAATGTTCTAATTTTGGTAGCATGACTACTAATTCTGACAAAAAACTAATGAGTCTTCTGGCCATTCATGTGCCGGGAACAGTTCTTCTTGCATCCTGGCTGGAAAAGAATGGCATCTCGAGGGATCTGCAACAGTATTATCTGAAAAGTGGCTGGCTCGAATCCTATGGGTTCGGAGCATTCAAACGGCCTAATGAAAACGTGCAATGGACCGGAGCTTTATACTCTTTACAGAGACAAACCGAATTACAGGTTCATGCAGGAGGTTTGACATCCTTATCGCTTCAGGGACTATCCCATTATTTACGAGTGGAAAAGGAACCGCTCTATCTGTTCTCTCCACAATATGTTAAACTACCAAAGTGGTTTCTTAGCCAGGAATGGAGTACCCGGATAACACATGTGAAAACGAAGTTACTTCCTGTAAAATTTGCTTTAAATGATTATTCCCAGGATGGTATAAAACTCCAGATATCATCGGCTGAGCGGGCGATACTAGAGTGTTTGCACCTGACTCCTAATCGATTCGATATGGTTGAATGTTATCAGGTATTTGAGGGTCTTTTAAATCTGCGTCCAAAACTCCTGCAGGAATTGTTGGAGAACTGTAACTCAATAAAAGTAAAACGCTTGTTTTTATATATGGCATCTAAAGTCAATCATCAGTGGCTGGAATTCGTTGACAGATCTAATATAGAATTGGGAACCGGTGACAGGGTTATTGTAAAAGGTGGAGTTTATGTATCAAAATACAGGATATCGATACCAAAAGAATTAACTGCGTTATGATCAATCAATCATATTTAAATCAGGCTGATTTGCTTCTGCAAGTGATCCCGCATATAGCAACAGAAAAAGCACTTGCTTTAAAGGGTGGCACAGCTATTAATCTCTTCCTGCGGAGTATGCCCCGGTTATCTGTTGATATTGACCTTACTTATTTGCCATTTGACAACAGGGAAACTGCATTAACCAATATTTCAGATTCACTTGGCAGGATCAGGGAGCGAATAAAAAAATCAGTCTCAGGTACAACCGTTAGCAATCATACCATTGAAGGAAATGATATAAAGCTGTATGTTCAG
This sequence comes from Bacteroidota bacterium, assembly GCA_016868515.1. Taxonomy (GTDB): domain Bacteria; phylum Bacteroidota; class Bacteroidia; order Bacteroidales; family VadinHA17; genus SLNP01. Next base: position 5,839 of record VGGM01000074.1, read on the forward strand.
TCCCATGATGCACTAATAAAAATAGAAGTAAACACAGTAACCCGGGGCCATCTTCATCCTGTGAGATTACTCCAGGTAAATGAGAAGGTACAGGAAAGATTTAAAAAGTTTGCTGCAATTCAGGTGGTTTCTGATGCAGAATTATATGGGGGTAAAATATGTGCAGCACTTGACCGTCAGCATCCCAGGGATCTTTTCGATGTTTACCTTCTTTTTAAAGAATCGGGTATTACTGAAGATGTTAAAAACGGATTTATTGCAGCACTTGTAAGCCATATGCGTACGATGCACGAGATTTTGCATCCTCATCTGCTGGATCAGCGGTCTGCATTTGAAAAACAGTTTAATGGAATGTCCGACATTCCATTTACCTATGAAGACTTTGAAAGTACCCGAAAGCAACTTATAGAAGAGATAAATTCAAGTCTGACAGAAACGGATCGTACTTTTTTACTTAGTTTTAAACGAGGTAATCCGGATTGGAGCCTGTTTTCGCATAAGAGACTGAGTGAAATGCCAGCCGTCCAGTGGAAATTGCTGAATATTCAAAATTTGATAAAATCAAATCCGCAAAAGCATCAAGAATTATTAATCAAACTTGATTCTCATACTTGTTGACCAGTATGGTGATGTGTTATTCAGGATGGAGGATCTTAATCACAGTTATTCAGAACCTCTTAACCCCATAAGAGTTTCCTCTATGGGTTATATGGGATGGACTATGGTTACAGACCAAAATATAACTCATGAAGGACTGTTGACACTCGTAAACCAGAACAAGGAAATTATGCAGGGTTTTCCATTAAAGCCAATATAGTTGTTAAGGCTGTCAGGTTGGATGATGGGACAGTAGTTTACTAGTGTGGAAATGTTTCAGTATAGTTTCAGTAGAAACCAACAATAAAGCCCTGACATTGTTATGTGTCGGGGCTTTATCTGTTGTTATCTGTAGTCCCACCAGGAATCGAACCTGGATTTACGGTTTAGGAAACCGCCGTTCTATCCATTGAACTATAGGACCGAAACAGGGCGCAAAAATAATTGAAATTTTGAATTTCCCCAAACAATCACAAGCGGTCAATCGTTGTATTATATTTACACCATCCGTATGAGCATTCCGAACAGCATAGCGGGCGGTGCCGGCGACCGACCGGCAAGAGTGAACAGGGCATTCCTCATAGGTATACTCCTTAACCTCATTTTCACGGCGGTTGAGTTTTCAGCGGGCATAATCTATGATTCCCTTGCCCTCCTCTCCGACGCGGCCCACAACCTCAGCGACACGGGTAGCCTGATTATTGCCATGGCCGCCTTCAGGCTGTCGCGCATTGCACCAACGAAACGGTTCACCTTCGGTTTTGGCAAATCGACAATACTGGCATCGCTTATCAACGCAACCATTTTGCTGGTGG
>VGGM01000075.1 GCA_016868515.1 Bacteroidota bacterium
TGGGTTCCGATTGTAGTACTCTTGACCAATACCGCAACACCGGGTATGACTCCTTCTCCGGCAACCGAAGAAGTAACCGTACCCGTAATAACCACTGTCTGTGCAAGTAGCACCGAAAAACCGGTGAGCACAAACACTGCGATCATCAGTGTAAGTTTCTTCATAGTTTAAGTTTTAGGTTTGTTAAAAAAAAGGTTTTAGTTTGGCTAATGCAAATGCAAATATAAGAAATACAATATCCCATTAACATTTTTTTTTGATTTTTTCGTTCTCCGGCTGCACTGTCCGGCCATTTTATTCCGACATGGTGCAACCGGTACCACGAAAGAGCGCAATTGTTACTCCAAGGTTGGCCGGATTACCTTTAATCAGCGGTGCCCGTCTGACTGAGGAAGGAATACAATGTTCTATCTGGAAATACTGCCGTTAATATACCTGAAAAGCTCGGTAATATCGCTAATGTCCCTGAAACGGGTTTTGTTCCTTTTAATGAAATCCTGCGCTGCACCCGCCTCGGTGCCGCATTTCGATACAATGTCGTTTGTGTTTGAAACTCTTAAGGCCGGATTGTCACCCACTTTCATGTAGATTGCAGGCGCCGCGTCCTGAAACATTGCAGGTATGGGAGCATCCTGGTAAGGTTGTGGTGCCTGTGCTTTCTGAAACTGCTTAGTCCTCTTCTCATATACTGAGTAGTACCCTTCATACAGTGCCAGAAAGTAACCTTTCTTAATATCCGTCTTCTCCGAATATGGGAGATATACAATGGTCGCCTCCCTGATGTACAGCTTCAATATGCTGTCGGGAATGGCAATGTGGTATACCTGGTCATCCTTCCGGAATTCTATCCTGTCAGCATAAACGTCATACCTGAACTCACCTGGGAGGGTATTGCCCGATTTCATGTGAAGTGAACCGGGCCGGAACTCATCAATCAGATAAGGAGATCCCTGTATGTCTTTGTATTCGAGCTGACTAGGCGAAACCAACCCCTTGTCCCTTCGAAGCTTGTCAAGGTATGAATCAATAACTGACAGGTTTTCCTGTGCAAATGAAACCTGGTTAATAAGAATCACCAGAACTACCTGGAAGACCATACGTACCATAATCCGTCTGTTTCCGCAAATGTAGCAAAATATATGCTTTCCGATCCTGCCGGCCTAAAATCTGATCTCAATGGCAGCCTCATAAATTCTTGTAACAGTACCGTTCTTCTTACGGGTATCGATGTTAGCCAGAAACTTGTTGCTACCCATAAACCGGTAACAGATTCCGGTGGTGAATGATGAACAATCATCGGGGTTTTCCGATTCGATATGATGCCTGTCAATCCTCGACATCAATGCCCAGTTCGTTGGAATCAGTTTCATCTCCCCGAAAACCGAATAACCTCTGTTGTTGCAGGGGGCGCCCTCCTCATCGGTTAATGTTCCGCCACCGTTTCCTATGCCTTTATAAATCTGACCAGCTATTACCAGTGGGCGGCTCTGCCATGAGAGATAAAGGTGACTGAGGCTGAAATCAGGCGCTGAAGGTACATTTCCCTTTCCTGCCACAAAACTGTAACTTGCCTGAAACCCGGGCATACTGTTTCCAAAAGGACGTATAGTAATCCTCCCCTCAACCAGTTTATTGCTGTTGGCTTCAATCGCATGATAGCCTCCGCCGTTGTAGAGCCCGACAGAGTAACTCCCATATTTTCCCGGAAAGCTGCTGCTTACGTTTTTCTGATATTCCTGGTTAACCTCGCCCCCTATCAGCCCTGAAAAGGAAACCCCGAAATCGGCCGAGGAGAGTATTTTGTACTTGTCAAGAAACATGGCCGACTGAACCCTGTAGTCGTTGACCTTGTCTTCAAAACCGAAAAACGGACGGTTGATAAGCCCGATCTCCCACCAGCTGTTCTTCAGTACCGGCAGGTAAGAGTTTTCAATATGTAACAGGCAGTATTTAAGCCTCATCTCAATGTTTCCGGCATCTGATCCCTCCTCGTCAAGCACAATGTCCTGAGTAAACCTTACAGAAAAAATGTCGCTGAACTTCTTGCTGAATGTAATGTATCCCCTTCTCAGGGTAAAAGAGTTATTATACCCGCTACCGCTCTCTTGAACATTATATATCAGGAACCACTGGCCGCTGAAACTGGTGTTAGTGGTTAACTGCCTGATAATCTGTGAATCGGCAGCCTGTGAATAAGTTGTAAGCGGTATTAAGGCGAGTTGTATGGCTATGAGAAATCTCCCTGGTACAGTTATCATCGGTAATTAGATTAGTCCCGGTATAAGTATGCAATTTGCTTTGAACAGATTATTATCATTAATTGTTAACCGGTGTCAGCGTATCTCCGATAGGCCCCGGCTGCTGTTCTGAAGAAGCCTTCCCGAATCGTTCAGGAAAATCCTGAGTCTCGACTTTGAATCGATGTCGGCCGGAATGGCATTATCTGAATCATGTCGTGCAGCCGGAAGAACATAGAATTTTCTTTTCCCGTTTTCAACAGGGGTGTAAACCCATGTAAGAATATAGCCAGCACTGCTTATCCTCGCACTCCCGGAACCCTTCTCAAATAATACCGATACCATCATCCCTCCGTCGGTACGCCTGTTCCTCTGGTTCGAAATAAAATTTCCCAGCGAATAGACCACAAGCCTGTCTTCGCCAGGTAATTCGCCAGGGGTGAGTATTGCCGGCTGTATCACATGTGGATGAGAGCCTATAACCATCATAACACCTTTGTCAAATAACCACTGTGCAAGCTCTGTCTGCTGTTCCGAAGGTACCGTGTCGTATTCGGTTCCCCAGTGCATAAAAACTATGGTGGCATCAACGCCGGAATTTATTGCCGCCCCAATGTCGGTCTCCATAACCTTCCTGTCAATCAGGTCGACTACCGCCGGGAAAGGCACCTTTATACCGTTCGTTCCGTATGTGTAATTAAGAAGGGCAAGCTTTATCCCGTTTTTTTCAATTATGCAGGGAACCAGTGAATCCCGTTCGGAAGCGGTGCGGTAGGTGCCGGTGTGAATAATGCCAAGACTGTCAAGCCTTCCAATTGTGCTGTTTATCCCTGCCAGCCCCCTGTCAACACTATGGTTGTTGGCTGTGACCAGAACCCCTATGCCGGCCTCCCTGGCAGCTGCCGCAAGTGCCGCTGGCGAACTGAACAGAGGGTAACCCTTGTAGGGTAGCCCGCCCAGGGTCACCTCCAGATTGCCTATCGCAATATCGTGCGATTTTATTATCGGAGCAATATGCCGGAATACAGGATGGTAATCATAGGTGCCGGCTGATTCATCATATGCAGATGCAATCTGACTGTCATGACCCATTATGTCACCAATGAAAAGGATACTTAACCTGCCATGGTTTCCTCCAGGGTACTGCCCGCCCGCCTGCATCGAAACAATCAGCAGAAACAAACCCGCAAGATGTCGGCAGGTATCGGTTATCCCTGAATGCCATCGGGCTTTTCTAATCTTCATGCAGGAACCTGGAAAGATATTCATCGGGATTCAGGGCGGCCACCAGGTAACCACCCAGTTGCTTTATCTCATATCCCCGTCTCTTCAAACTGGTTCTGATTCCAGTTTTTGCTTCCTGTCTTATGTTGCCCGATTCTATGGCAAACACTTCGGGTGTGATTTCATCAGCACCCGTAAGACTTAGTGCATAGGTGCCTGCATCTGGCGAGTTTATCTGCAGCCATGCAGGGTTGGAAATTCTGTGGCTCTTAATCTGTTCAGAGATTAATTCATGCCATTTGCCGTTTGCCGTTGACAGGCAAATAGCTGTTACCCCCGACTGATTTCCGTACAGAGGTGCGGTATAATACCTGAATACCTCCCCGGAAGGTTCAATTACCAAACCCTTCCATGCATCTCTTTTTGCAATCCTGTTTATCGGGTCATGAAGAACCGACGTGCCCGATCCCAATTGAAGAAAGGTTATACCTCTCCTGGTTTTGGAAAACTCGCTGGCGAAATGTTCAGCCGATGCAAACTCGGGCCAGTAATTATTTCTCAGGTACCATCTGTAAATACCGCTGTTCGATGCACTCAGCCTGAATGCTACCCTGTTCCTGAATCCCCTTGACCTCGTTAGTAATTTCATCCGGTCCTGTATTAAACATGTTTCAAAGATAGTTTTTTGTACGAAAACAGATGGTAAGGGTCATGCATGCGGGTATTGAAAAGGGGGCTGGCTTACTTACGGACATTTGACGGTTGCGGTTTTCCGTGGATATGTCCATTCCCGTGGAAAATCTCCTTGTTGACATATTTAATGCTTTCGATGGTATAAAGGGCCCTTGGATTATAATGGTTTATGTGCTCAAGAACTTCCCTGATCATGCTCCGTCGTACTATTATATATATAATGCCAACCTCACCATCTACACCCTGGGCATCGACATAGGTTATTCCGTAACCCTCCTCCTTCAGCCGGGCCACAAGCTGCGATGGATCACGCTTAGTTATGACCCTTACCATTTCATGACCGATAGCCAGTTTTTCCTCAATTATCATCCCTACATAGTTGCCGGTTGCGAATCCACCGGCATAGGCCAGATAACAGAGCCAGTTATCGAGATTCTGCATTATCCTGCTTATGGCAATGATCCATATAAGAACTTCCACGAAGCCGATAAGGGGGGCAACCCTCTTCATCCCCTTTGATACGAAGATAATCCTCAAAGTGCCCATCGATACGTCCAATATCCTGGCTGTGAAAATCGCCAGCGGAAGTACCACATAGTCAAAAACGGGTGAATCAAAGAATTCCATTATCTGAAAAATCGTAGTTTATTATGTAATAAGCTGTTGGTCTGATGTATAACAAGGACTGGTGTCGTCAGTGATATCTCTGCAAGATAGGCCAATTTGATAAAACTTCAATAGCTCCCTGTACGGCTTCGCTATTCTTGTGAAATGATTTCGTGAGAAATGTCCATGAAACACCTATATTTATAATCACTATGAAAAGTCTATACCGCATTTATAACCCGGAGGTATTCCAGGGCTCACCTGAAATGAACAACTATTTTGAAGGCTGGTACTTCAAGATGGTGTCTGCAAATTGCTCAGGAGCAATTGCATTTATCCCCGGAATCTCCCTGTCGGACGACAGGCACTCGTTTATCCAGTATATTGACGGTATTAACCGTCGGACTGCCTACTTCAGGTATCCTGTTGAGGAGTTCAGCTTCGACCGTCGAAGGTTTATGGTACGTATCGGACAATCGGTCTTTACCGCATCATCAGCATCTGTCAGCCTGGCCGATAAAAACTGGAATATTACAGGAGAGCTTCATTTCTCCGGTCAGGTAACCTTGCCCAAATCCCTGCTCAGGCCGGGTATAATGGGCTGGTATTCCTTTGTCCCGCGAATGGAGTGTAATCATGGTGTTGTTTCAATAGATCACAGGATTGAAGGGTCTGTTTCGGTTAATGGAACGGTAACCGATTTTTCAGGGGGGAGAGGCTATATTGAAAAAGACTGGGGCACCTCTTTTCCGGAGTCATGGATATGGCTGCAGTGCAATAATTTCGAAGTTCCGGGAGTTTCACTTATGGTGTCGGTGGCAAAGATACCGTGGAGGGGCCGTTTTTTTATGGGACTGATCGCATTTCTCCATATCGGTGGAGCTACCGAGTTATTTCCACATACAACGGAGCCGTGGTTGAATCGCTAGTGCAGTTGAATCCGAATCTCACTGAGTTAATAATCAGGAGGAAACGGAAGAAACTTTCCATAAAAACAGAGAAATGCGGATCGGGATCAATTGGTCGCACCCGTAAATGGCAAAATGAGCAATATGATCCGTGAAAGCATCTCCTCCGAGACGGAGTTTGTCTATTCTGACGGTAGTGGCAGGGAAACCAGAATGCGTGGCGTAAGGGCCGGATATGAAGAGATGGAGAAGATATTTAGTTATTTCAGGAAGTGAAGGCTTTGGCTCATGGTTGAGGAATGAATAGCAGAGAAGAGATTGTTATTTACTGGTTCAGACGCGATCTGCGGACCGATGATAACAGGGGCCTCAGACATGCCCTGGAATCAGGCTTTCCCGTTTTGCCACTATTTATCTTCGATGTCAACATACTCTCAAAGCTTGAGCAGGACGATGCCAGGGTATCCTTTATCTGCCGGCTAATTACAGGTCTGCATGCGAAGCTGAGGAACAACGGAAGCGGATTACTGACAATGTATGGCGACCCTGAAACCATATTCCGCGATCTGACCTCACGATACCGGATAAAGGCGGTTTATGCCAACACCGACTATGAATCATACGCAATCGCCCGCGACAAAAAAACCGGCAATACCCTTCAGGCTGCCGGATCGGTACTGAAACTGTTCAGCGACCAGCTGGTTATGGAACCTGGTTCCGTATTGAAATCCGACGGTAAACCATATACGGTATTTACACCCTTCCTGAAGAAATGGACGGAGCTTTTCAGTGCCGGCATGATTGCTGCTGAAGATTCAGCAGGAAAAACTGCAGGGTTATTAATGACAGATACCTTTTCTGATCCGCCTTCACCCGAGTCCCTTGGGTTCAGATCCCCGGGCATGCTGGTAAGGGATTTTGACATAGGCAGTGAACGAATTGCGGCATACGGGAAGCATAGGGATTATCCTGCATTAAACGGAGGAACCGGCCTGGGTCCGCACCTGAGATTTGGTACCATAAGTATAAGGGAAGTATTCAGGAGAACTTACGGCATCAGCCGGATATTTACATCTGAACTGGTATGGCGTGAATTCTTTATGCATATTCTTCACTTCTTCCCGCACGTTGAAACCCGAAGCTTCAGGCCCGGATATGATAATATTGAGTGGATTAACAACGAGGAACATTTCAACCTTTGGTGTACAGGACTTACAGGTTACCCGCTGGTTGATGCCGGCATGCGCGAACTGGCACTGACAGGTTGCATGCACAACAGAGTGAGAATGGTAGCAGCCGGCTTTCTTGTAAAACATCTGCTGTGCGACTGGCGCTGGGGAGAGGCATGGTTTGCCTCAAAACTGGTCGACTATGAACTATCCTCAAACAACGGAAACTGGCAGTGGTCAGCCGGAACCGGTTGCGATGCAGCTCCCTATTTCAGGGTGTTCAATCCGGTTACTCAACAACTTAAATTTGATGCACATGAATTGTATATACGGAAATGGATCCCGGAATTCGGAACAG
>VGGM01000076.1 GCA_016868515.1 Bacteroidota bacterium
CTCTTGCTGAAGGTGGTAAGGGGTATGTATATATCATTATTGAGGTCGCGTGCGGCAAGTTCGCCAACGGTTTCGGTAAAGAGAGCCTTTGTCTTAAGCACCCCTACCACCTCAAACCACTGGTCGCCAAGCTTCAGGTTCATACCTACAGGGTCTTCGAAGTTGAACAGTTCCCTGGCGACATTTGCGCCCAGAACACAAACCTTCAGCTGCCGGTTGTAATGATCGTGATTGATAAAATCACCCCTGTCGAGCCTGAAACTGAGTATATCGGTTATTTCGGGGGTAATACCTATCACAGTTGAACGGGATGACCGGTTTTCATATACCGCATCGAGTGTTGCTTCAGCCTGTGGCGCAACAGCCAGAACACCCGGAACGATTTCAGCAATTGCCCTTGAGTCATCACGGGTAAGTCCCTTCGAGAACCTGATGCGCATCTGCTCAAGCTCTGTGTCGGTCAGGTCGCGGTCCCTTACAATTACGTTGCTTACACCCAGATCCTGATATTTGGCCATGGCCTGTTCCTTGGTTCCCTCGCCGATTGATATCATCATTATTACCGAGGCGGTACCGAAAATAATGCCGAGCATCGTCAGGAACGACCTGAATTTATGGTCGAAAAGCCCGTAAAAAGCTACACGAATGCTTTCTTCATACTGCATCTCTTTCTCCTTTTATCAGTTAATGACTGTTTCGGGCAGAACCAGGGGCAACCCCGGTCTTATGTCGCCCGTAACAATTGTTTGGGTATTGTTTGACAGTCCGGTCACCACCTCTCTCTTTTCAACCCCTCTTCTCCTCTTTACGAAGATGTAGCTCTTTCCGGCCTCGCTGTGGAGGCAGGCCGTCGGCACAAAAAGGTCATCGCCACCTCCCGTGTATGTGATGTATTCACAGCTGACAGTCATACCCGGTTTAAGCCTTACATCCGACTCCGACACCAGTACCTCGGTATTGAAGACCCGCCTGCCGGCAGTTTCGATACATACTTTGCCAATGTAGGTAACCTTTCCGGTGAAACTGACCGACGGCAGGGCATCGAGCCTTACAATAACATCCTGCCCCGTGCTTATCCGGCTGATATCGAGCTCCTGCACGGCCCCCTTCACCTTCATGGCGCTGACATCGGGTATAAGGGCCACAGGATACATCAGGTTAACGTCATCGCTTACTTTCAGCATCTGGCCGGTGCGCCGGTTGTTTTCAACAACGAAAATACCACCGATGGGACAAACAACCGTCAGCTTGTCGAGGGTTTCAATTGCCGAGCTCAGGTCGCTCTCACGCTGTGCCAGTCTTATTTTCTGAATCAGCAGATCGAGACTGTCAAGAACCGGGCGCATCTCGAGCTTTCTCTTTATTCTTTCGAGTCTTATACCAGCCTGTCTGAATTCAAGTTCGTTGACGCGCCTCATCCCTTCCGATTCGAAACCTGACTTCTCGAAGTTGAGCCGTCTCAGTTCATATGTTGACATTTCTGATGTCAGCTGGGCCCTCAGGTCCTGCATGTTGTTCATCAGCTGGGCTTTAAGCTTGTTCATGGCCGCAATCTCGTTCTCGAGGCTCTCCTGTCTGCTGATAACTGTCCTCTGTACCGATGCCGGATCGAGCACTATTACGGTGTCACCGGCCGACACAGTAGTCCCGTGTTCCGTTAAACCGATAATTTTAAATGTGGAACCATACAGGTAGCTGATTCCGGGAAGGAACAATGAATAAGCGTTTACGGCCTGAAGTTCGCCTGTTTCAATTACTGATTGTCTGAAGGCTCCCTTCATTACCTGGTATTCGCCGGGGTCGGCGGGCATGCATGAATTCAACAATACCAGGCAGACAATAAGGAGGGAAAACCAGCCTGTCGCACGAGGGTTTTGTTTGCCGGAAAGGTGCCTCTTCATATCATTTCTCCTTCCTCTTTTCATTATTCTCATCAACCACAGCAAATGGGTCTGAGAGGGCAATGATGTCATTTGCAGAGAGGCCGCCTGTAATAACACAATAGTTGGTATTTACCGCCCCTGTCTTCACATCGGCCCTTCTGAAGCCCGACCGGTCTTTCAGCCACACATACTCCGACAATTCATCCCTGAAAAGCGCTTCGACAGGAACGTAAAGCACATCGCTTAGCTCATTTACAATTATGCGGCAGCTTACCGTCAGCCCCGGGAGCAATTTGCTGTTCTGCCCGTCGATTCTGATCTGGGTGGGGAAGACCATAATTTTTGACCTTGCGTCCTTTAACTGTGCCAGGTAGGCCACTGACTCAACCGTACCGGTGTAAATGGAGTCGGAGTATGCATCAGGCCGGATCTCTACCCGCTGGCCCAGAAAAACCCTTGCAACGTCAACCTCGTTGATCTTTACAAGGGCCCTCATTTCGGAAAGATCGGGCAGGTCAATAATATCAGAGCCTGAAAAGGGTTGATCTCCCACGGCCCATTTCTGTCCCGATGTCCAGTTGTTTCTCTTGATTATGATCCCCCGGGCCGGGCTGACAACGTACAGTCTGTTCACTGAGGCAACTGCAGTGGCCAGTGACTTTTCGAGCTGCCTGATTGAAAGCGACTTCTGCAGGAGGTCTTCGCGGTGTATAACTCTCTTGTTTTCGATTTGCTCCTTTGCCCTGTTCAGGGCAATTGTGGCTGACTCGTGCCTGAGTTGTATCTCCTTTTTGGTAGCCTCGGGCTCATAAGCCGATGTCTCGAAATTAATTTTTGCTATCTCCTGTGATATCAGCGCTATTTCGAGATCAGCCTCAAGATCATCAATTTCTGACTGTTGTATCGATTTAAGCTTTTCATACTCAGCCCTCGCAATCTCGAGTTGCTGCTCGGCCTGCACAATAGACCTTTTTATCTCCGAGGGGTCGAAAACAACGATCGTATCACCCTTCTCCACCTCGGTTCCTTCATCAACTATCTTATTGATTTTCAGCGATCCATACATAAATGACATTGGAGGAGCTGCAACAGCGATTGAGTTGACAGCCGAAAGGGTACCCTGTTCAATTACCTCTTCGGTAAAGGTGCCCATCCTTACCTGTGTGACCTGCACGACAGGCTTTTTGTTTTCCCTGCAGGAACAAATTATCAGGAGGATCAGAATTATAAGCTGCCGGTTCATAGTAGGTTGTCTTTCTTATTGATTTTTCCTTTATTCTCTTTCTTAATAAGTCTGTCGGGGGGTTCGGAAAGGGCAATCGATTCACCTCCCGTGAGTCCGTCGGCAATCAGCGTATAGGAGCTTCCCGAGGCCCCTGTTTTAACGATTACCGGAGTAAATCTCCCCCGGTTCTCAACATAGACTGTTTTAAGGCTGTCGCGATCAAAGATTGCCACTGCCGGGACAAAGACTGTATCTTTAGCCTCTCTTAAAATGATCTCGCATCCGGCGCTCAATCCGGGCTTAACACCGGGCCCGGTGCTGTCGACAGTCATAAAAATCTCATAGAACCGGGCAGCAGGGTTGGCCACCGGCATGTTCGAACGGCCCACTATGCTCTTTCTTGTTACCACACCGGTTGTTGAGAAGCCTCCGGCAGCATCAACGGAAATAAGAACTTTCTGCCCTTTTTCGATACGCCGGTAATCATCCTCCATTACCGTGGCAGATACCTGTAACCGGTTCATGTCAGGAAACCTGAGCACGGGTGTTCCCATGAAGATTACAGATCCCTCCCTGATCATGCCCCCCCCAATTGAGCCAGAACCGCCGGGGCCGAACACCATGGTTACCGACGACTCGACCCTCATAACCATCCCGTCGCGGTCGGCCAGAATGACGAGTGAATTGAACTGAGTTTCATAAACCCTTAACATTGACTTCGCCTGCAGAATGCGCGACCGGGCCTGCAGCAATGCTGTTTCACCCTGCAGCCGGGCAGCTTTCAGTTTATTCTCTATCTTCCGTTTCTCAATTGCGGCTTTACGCATCTCCAGGTCCTGCTGCTTTCGCTGGTATTCCAGTGCATATACCCTTTTGAGAGAATCAAGCCGGACCATTTTGATGCGGGCTTCGCTTGTTGCAAGCTGCGCCTCAAGCATTGCAATGTTAAACTGATTGTCGGCCTCAACCTTCCTGAGCCCGGCTTCCTGAGTCTCCACACTCGTCTTCAGATCGGAATATAACCTCTCAAGTTCGGGGAGGGAGAGAATACAAATGGTATCGCCCTTCCTCACAAACTGTCCGTCTGCAGCCAGACGAACCACAGTCATATCCCCAAACATCAGATCGGGTGTCACTACCGGAAAGTTTGAAACAGACTGAATGGCACCTTCAGCCCTGATGCTTTCCCTGTAATCGGATCTGTTAACCCTGAACGTCATGATATCGCTTTCAGAGCGGCTTCTGCATGACACTAACAACAAACCTGTTATCAGACAAATCGACAAAGAAACCTTCATCAGGATAGCTTTTGTGAAGTTTATGTTTATTTCCTGCTAAACGTGAAACACCTGAGAGTATTGCTCATACGGGTCAAATGGTTTTATTAAGGCAAAAAATCATACTGCATGATGCCCTGACAGCTTTTGCAGACCCATAAAAGTAATAAAAACCTTGCAACTAACAAAATAGTTATGAAAAATAGTTCCGGGGGACTCCGTTTCGGAAATTGTTACTTACTGTATGTAAATATTGGAGGGTTTATTGAATCCAAACCTGTAGCTCAGCCTTATACCAAACCAGTTATAATAATCAGAATTTTGCGCATCATAAAATTCACCTCTTCCGAAATTATACCTTAAGCTTAACCCGACCTGCCTGGTCAATTGTCCTTCAAGCATCAGGTGTTTATTCAGGCTTCCGTAGGTTCCCGGAGAGAGGCCTATTCTGGCACTAAAAACATCGGGGGAACCAAAACCCGATCCAATGCTGAACTCATGCGATATCGCAGGCAGTGAAACGGGGAATCCCATGCCATATTCATATCTCATGTCGATGATATCCCTTCTTCCCACCCGGAAGGAGAATTCCGGCAGTATAAAAAATGATTTGGTTCCGGAATCATAATAATAAATGTCTAACGGCTCCAGCGGAATCCACCTCAGGTTTCCAACCATTAACCCTGCACCCATGCCTACCCATTTCCAGTCATGTTTTAAGTAAGGTGTCACCCCGGCAATCCAGCTCTCATTTTGAGTGTCAGTGGTGAAGTTATACTCCTTATTCAAACCGGCAAAGGCATTCAGGCCGACCGCGGTTTTCTGATTGCCGCTAATGAGTACTTCAGAATAACCAACGCCGGCCATCCTGAACTCATGCCGGTAATTCTCATGAGTGTAATAGGTTCCACAACTACCCTGTTGAGGATTGTAGGCCAGGTCGCTCAGGTAATTCCCTGTGAATCCTCCGATATCGAACTGCCTGTATGTTGATATTATGGTGTCGGATGAGCTGCGGCTCTTTCCCTCAGCTATGATATCGCTCTGCTGCGGGAAGGAGAATGCCACCAGGGCTGCCGGAACCAGAAGGAACGCTGTTGCGGCAAGCCTGAGTCTTACCGGCATCGTATTGCGGATAGACTGAACTCCAATGATGGCTATTACTGCAAATAACCGTATATCTATTGATAACAGCTCATAACCGGTGAAAACACCTCTGAACAGGAAGATAGCGGCAGAAATAAAAACCAGATACAGTATTATGGCCGTAGGAGGGATAGTGTGAGATTGTTTTACGGCCGGCATGGTCTTTAAAAGCCTCTCAGAAACGAAAAGTGACGATCCCAGAACAACACCTGTAATAAGCAGTCCCCACTGCAACACCCTTACTCCCGCCAGGTATTCTGACCCGAAGCTTACCGAAGACGGTTGCCGGAGGAATTCGGTGGCAAACCTGAAAAATGCGAAGAGCATGAGAGCAAAAATCAGCATGCTGACATGTCTCTTCCACATATTCCTGGTTTTCCAAACAACCAATGATATGATTATCAGTCCTAAAGATTCATAAAGCTGTACAGGGTGCACCGCCAGCGAAAAAGTGTCATTGGTTCCTATCAGCCCGGTCTGCCAGTGCAGGAAATGCGCATTGGTGCCTGTTGCATACTGTACTCCCCAGGGCATGGAAGTGGCTTTGCCGAAACAGCAGCCATTCAGAAAGCATCCGATCTTCTGTATTCCAAAACCCAAAGGAGCCAGCCATGCATAGAGCTTAAGAATATCCATCCGGGTGCCGAGAATCCGGTATGAAATCAATAACCCGGCCAGACCAAATATCAGTGCCCCTATTGCCGACCGGTTGTTAACGGCCTCTGAGGAACCTGTAATGATTATTTTATACCAGTCTGATACAGGAACGGTAACCAGCCTCGATCCGGCAACAGTCAGAAACGAAACTGTTGTAAGCATCAGCAATACACTACCCAACGGCTGTCTGTTCCTTACCGACCAGGCAACCACCACAGCGAATGTTACCGTGAATGACAGCACATAGAAGGCGGAGAACATAAACCCCGGATCGGAGACAGGAATTTTCATTACAACTCAGATCTCCGTCAAAGTTACGCAGACATTTATTAAATGTCATTTTTTTTTCTACAGACCGAGAACCTCCTTTCCCTGTCGGAAGACGATATCGACGGGAATGCCGGCCGAGTTAACTTTTTCGAGGTCGCGCCTGAGATTATCAGACATGACTCCGTCGGCTTCAATCCAGGCCTTTGCAGCGTCGTAATCGCCGTTGCCCTGAATGGTCAGGATCTTTTCGAGCAGGGAGACTACCGCCGATTTCATTGCTTCGAGGTTTACCAGATATGTTCCGTTCTCCTGGTAAATAAATGCCCCGCTATCGGCAAAGTATTTCATATTCATCATGTTGGCCTTACCGTGAGCACTGGCAGCGCCGAAACGGCTGGAGCGGAAAATGCCGGCGAAGAAGGTTACATAGTTGTTCATCACCTCACCGCTGGTTATCTCACCCATTTCGTAGAGCTTCGTTACCAGGTAGAGACCCATAATGTCGGCTTTTGCCTCTTCGAGTGATGAGTACTGTTCCCTGAGGGCATCACGCACTGTGCCTGTTCCGTTAACGGTATTCTTAACACCCATACCATGTGCAACCTCGTGGAAGGTGGTGTTCTCGAAGAAGGCATCGAATGTTATATGTTTTTGCTGGCTCTCATCAATAAGCATCGATGAAATTGGCATAAGGATGTTCTCGAACTTGGCCTTCATGGAGTTCTTCAGC
>VGGM01000077.1 GCA_016868515.1 Bacteroidota bacterium
AACTTAGGCTGCCGAAGCTTATGCCGGGCCTGCCTGCCCAAACTGTGTCACCCTGCATGGCTCCATTCAATACAAGTGAATGAACAGTTAATGAGGCCATTAACGTTAACAGGAAGAGACGGTGCTTCATAATCCGCTTTTGCCCAAAGATAGCTAATTAGCAGCGGTTAACCGACGAAATCGGCCCGCAGTTTGGCGTATTCTTGCATTTTTTTCCAATCTTTGCCGTTATTCAGTAAAACAACACTTACCAGCAGATTAATGAAGAGATTCCGGTTTTACAACAACATAGGTGGCTGGATGGCTTTCCTGACAGCAACAGTAGTTTACCTTCTGACTATCGAACCGACTGCAAGTTTCTGGGATTGCGGCGAGTTTATCCTGTCCGCATTCAAGATGCAGGTAGGGCACCCGCCGGGTGCACCCCTGTGGATGATAGTGGCACGGTTCTTCACCCTGTTTGCAGGTAGCGACACATCAAAGGTTGCGATGATGGTCAATATTATGTCGGCACTTGCAAGTGCCTTTACCATAATGTTCCTTTTCTGGACAATCACCCATATGGTAAGGAAGGTGTTTTCAGGAAACGTAGAGCCGGCCCGAGAACACTTCCCGGTTATACTCTCTGCCGGTATGATAGGAGCACTTGCCTATGCATTCACTGACACTTTCTGGTTTTCGGCCGTTGAAGGGGAGGTTTACGCAACCTCGTCTCTCTTTACTGCTGTTGTGTTCTGGGCTATGCTGAGGTGGGAGGAGGAGGCCGACAACCCCGGTGCTGGCCGATGGATTGTGCTGATTGCCTTTCTGATGGGCCTTTCTGTTGGGGTGCACCTGCTTAACCTGCTTGCCCTGCCTGCCCTGGTTATGATATATTACTTCAGAAAATACGAAGTCACTCTCAGGGGCTTTATCATTACTCTGGGGGTTGCTGCTCTGATGCTGGGCGCGCTCGTATTCGTGGTGATTCCGGGGGTACCCAAGGCTGCCGGCTGGTTCGAACTGCTTTTCGTGAACGGATTCGGACTGCCATACGACTCGGGAATGTACTTCTATCTGATTCTGCTTGTTGCTGCAGTGGTGTTCCTGATCAGGTACTCCGTAAGGAAAAGACTGGTAATTCTCAACTACATAGTAACCTGTTTCACGGTCATAGTGATCGGCTACTCATCGTTTGCCATGATTATGATAAGAGCCGAAGCACGCCCTCCAATGAACCAGAACAATCCGTCAGACATATTCAACTTTATTTACTACATAAACCGTGAACAATACGGAAGCGTTCCACTTCTTCATGGTCATTCATTCGACGCTCCCATTGCGGGGGTTAACCGGGAGCTTGCCGGATATAACCAGATTGACGGGCGTTACGAACCCTATTTTAAAACCGATTATTCGTATGATGAAAGGTTCGTTTCATTTTTCCCGCGCATGTACAGTAACGAACCGGGCCATGTTGAAGCGTACAAATTCTGGGGCCGTATAAAGGGAAGGAAGATAAGGGTACAGACAGGGCAGGGAACAAACGAATTCCTGCTTCCTTCATTCGGTGAGAATCTCAGGTATTTCCTGAGGTACCAGATGGGTTACATGTATGGCCGGTATTTCATGTGGAACTTTGCCGGGCGGCAGAATGACATTCAGGGAAACGGCAACAGAATTCACGGAAACTGGATTTCGGGCATTGCGCCGGTTGATAATTTCAGGCTTGGTGATCAGGCAGATCTCCCCGACGATTTAAAGTCTAACCGTGGCAGGAACCGTTATTATTTTCTCCCTTTGCTGGCGGGTATCGCAGGTCTGTTCTGGCAATACCGCCGCGACAGGAAGGATTTCTTTATTGTACTGGCATTCTTTATAATGACTGGTGCCGCAATTATTATATACCTTAACCAGTATCCCAACCAGCCAAGGGAGAGGGACTACGCCTATGCCGGCAGCTTCTATTCATTTTCAATATGGATAGGTATGGGACTTATGTGGCTGTATGAGTTCCTACGGAGGGCTGTTTCAGGTAAAGTTTCTGCAGCAGTGTCGTTCCTCCTGCTGCTTGCGGCAGTACCGTTACTTCTTCTGTGGGAGAACTGGGATGACCACGACAGGTCGGACAGATATACTGCAAGGGATGTGGGAGCAAACTATCTTAACTCGTGTGCAGAGAACGGGGTTATTTTCACCTATGGCGACAATGACTCTTTTCCGTTGTGGTATGTACAGGACGTTGAAGGGATACGCACCGACCTCAGGGTGGCAAACCTGAGTTACCTTCAGGCAGGCTGGTATGTTGCCATGATGAAGCAGAAGGCGTATGAATCGGAGGCCCTCCCGCTGACACTTTCTGTCGGGAAATATCTCGACGGCAGGCGCGAGCAGATGCCTGTAAACCGAAGCATCGACAAACCTTTTGACGCACGCGAGGTTGTTGCTTTCACAGGGATGGAGGAGCAGAACCGGAAGGTTGATCTGACAGGAAGGGGCGACTGGGTAAATTATTTTCCTGTTCACCGGTTCAGTGTCGCTGTCGACAGTGCCCTTGTGCTGGCTAACGGCACGGTTCCGCGCAAGCTTGCCGGCAGAATTGAGTCACCCATGATTTGGGACTTCAAAGGCGACATGGCCCTCAAAAACGACCTTGTAATACTTGACCTTCTTGCAGGCAACAACTGGAACAGGCCGGTTTACTTTTCCACAACGGTTCCTCCTTCACAGTACAAGGGTCTTGACAAATTCTTTATCCAGGAGGGACTCGCATACCGGCTCAGTCCTGTTAACCTTACCGGGCTGGTTGAAGAGGGAGAGGGGTATATTGACACCGATGTGATGTATGAAAATATGATGAACAGATTCCGGTGGGGCAACGCCGACGATCCCTCAGTATATCTCGATGAGACCAACCGCAGGATGTTCAGTAATTTCAGAAGGACGTTCGGTGCTCTCGCAAATGCACTTCTCGATGAGGGCGACACCGTAAGGGCGGTAGCCGCTGCCACACAGGGACTGGCCCTGGTTCCCCCGGAAAGCATGAGCTATGACTACTTCATGGTTGACATTGCACGGGCATTCCTGCGGGCAGGTGACAATGACAGGGCAATGGATCTGATAGACTCCATACTTGATTTGTCATACCAGTACCTCGATCTGATTTCGGGTTACGGAATTGGCAACAGGTTTGGACTGGAATATCCTGTTGGAATAAACCTTCAGGCAGTTATTGAGATTTTTGGCATATCCGAAGAGTTTGGTCTTGACGAACTCAAAGCCAGGGTTGAACCTGACCTGAATGCATATTACATGGAGCTGGTAATGAAGTCGCCACAGTAAAGACTTCCCGGTAATATGACGATAATTGCCGGCCCTGAGACCTTTATCGTGGCTTATGGCCGTCAGCCATTATTGTTTAACTTTCTTTTGAGGCTACACAATTAAGTTATATTTTTGGTTGGTATAGCAGAAGGAGCAGATAGTATGAACATTCTTATTCTTGGCTCGGGTGGACGCGAGCACACAATAGCATGGAAGCTTGTCCAGAGCAGTAGGGTTGAATCGGTTTTTGTAGCCCCGGGTAATGCCGGAACAGCTTCCTTCTGCAGGAACATACAGCTCGACCCGGAAGATTTTCAGGCAGTAAAGAAGGCCGTTCTTGGAAATGGTATCGGAATGGTTGTTGTCGGGCCAGAAGCCCCGCTGGTAGCCGGAATAACCGATTTTTTCAGGGCCGACCAAGAGTTGAAAACGATTCCCGTGATCGGGCCCGACCGAACCGGCGCCATGCTTGAAGGCAGCAAGCAGTTTGCGAAGGAGTTTATGAAGAGGAACAATATTCCCACGGCGGGCTTCGGGAGTTTTGTCCCCGGCGACCACGAGAAAGCCGTGCGGTTCCTTCAGATGAATAAGCCTCCCTACGTGCTGAAGGCCGACGGGCTTGCAAGCGGCAAGGGTGTTCTGATACTCGATAATCTGGCCGAGGCTGAAGCCGAACTTAAGAATATGTTTGCCGGGAAATTCGGAAGTGCGGGTAAACGTGTGGTAATTGAGGAGTTTCTCGATGGTATTGAGCTTTCGGTAATAATTCTGACCGACGGACACGATTACAAGATATTGCCACCGGCAAAAGATTACAAGAGGGCAGGAGAGGGAGGAACCGGTCCGAATACCGGAGGAATGGGAGCAGTCTCTCCGGTTCCGTTTGCAGGCCGGGAGTTTATGGAAAAGGTTGAAGAACGGATAATTGAACCTACCCTCAGGGGATTGCAGTCGGAGGGTAATTACTACAAGGGATTCATTTTTTTCGGTCTGATGAAGGTTAATGGCGATCCCTATGTCATAGAGTACAATGCACGCCTTGGTGACCCTGAGACAGAGGTTATACTTCCAAGGATTAAATCAGATTTTTTCGAACTTCTTGAAGGCGTAGCCTTTGAGAATATAGGGAAAAGGCCTTTTGAGGTTGATGAAAGAACTGCGGCCACGGTTATGCTGGTGTCGGGTGGATATCCTGGCGATTATGAGAAGGGGAAAGTGATTGAGGGTCTTGAAAAATGCACCGGGTCAATTCTGTTCCATGCCGGAACGGCCCTTAGTGAAGGCAGGGTTGTAACTGCCGGAGGCAGGGTTCTTTCAGTAACATCAATGGGAGAGTCGATGGATGAGGCTCTGGCCCAATCCTACATGAATGCGGCGATGATTCAGTTTGAGGGCAAATATTTCAGAAGGGATATCGGATACGATTTGAAGTAAAGTATGCTCAGGTTTTTCAGGGGGACGGGGCCTGGTACCATCCTGCTGGCCATGGTTCTGGCAGTGGTATTCTGGATTAAGGCTTTTGCGGGGTACCGGGTGCCGCTGCAATCTGACGGCAACATGATGGTACTCTATCAGTTGCTGCATGATTTCGCAGGGTCTTCGTATCTGGCCGGAGCGGTATTATCCCTTGTGGTGGTAATTGTTACTGCCACAACTCTGATTGCCTTCAATACCAGTACCTTTTTCATACCCGAAAGGACATTTCTTCCCGGGGTTCTGTATATGGTGCTTGTTGCCGCTTTCCCCGAATACCAGGCATTGAACGCCGCGATACCGGCTTCCCTGCTGCTGGTTCTTGCCGTAATAAGAATTGCCGGAACATATCGCAAGGCAGGCACTGCCTACAACTTTTTCGATGCAGCACTGCTTATCGGGCTCGGAAGCCTTTTTTACGCATCGCTTATATGGTTTGGGATATTGCTTTTCGCGGGGATCCAGATATTCCGGACATTTAATTTCCGTGAGGTATTGATTTCGCTGCTGGGTCTTGCAACACCCTATGTTTTTCTCTTCGGTATTTTCTACGTTGCCGATTTTGACATTAATAATCTGACAAGAACCATCTCGGGGTCACTCTTCGACCCAGCCGCTAATGCTGAATGGTCAAGGCTTGAGGTGATTACATCGGTATTTTCAGGCATTTCACTGATTATAGCACTTGGCCACCTTTTTTCGGTCTATAACACAAAGAAGGTAAAATCGAGGAAGGTTATTTCACTGCTGGTATGGGTATTTATGGTAACAGTGGCAGTTTATCTTATCATTCCCTCTGCAGGAAAGGAGCTTATCTTCATTCTGGCAGCTCCGGCCAGTTATTTTCTTTCCCACTATTTCATATTTATGAAGAGGAAAAGAGTAATTCCCGAGATAATATTCTCAGGCACAATAATACTCGTATTACTGAATCTGTTTCTTGATATCTGAGAGAACAGTTTACCTTACCAGCGAGACCACTCCGACGCCCATTCCCTGTTCACCGTCTCTGAAGGAATACCACAAGGTGTACATGCCGGTTTTGTTGCATGCAAAATCAATGGAGTTGTAACTCTTGCCGCTTTTTTCATCATATGAGCTGATAACCTTTCGGTCCCGGTCGTAGATTGCAACAGTCAGTTCGCCTGCCGAGCCATCGGCATTGCAAATGGTGAATCTGTACTTAATACCCTTTGAGAGATACATATTCTCCTTTACCACCGGGAGATTTGCCTTCGATGCCGCCTTCGGGAGTTTTATCACATGGTCTTTCAGGTATGTGGTATTAGGACCTGCGCTGATACGGCACTTATCAGTCATTCCCTGGTCGGTCTGGGCAAACAACGGCGAAGGCAGCAGCAGCAGGGTAACA
The DNA here is from genome assembly GCA_016868515.1 of Bacteroidota bacterium. Lineage (GTDB taxonomy): Bacteria > Bacteroidota > Bacteroidia > Bacteroidales > VadinHA17 > SLNP01. The sequence goes on from VGGM01000077.1 coordinate 6,149, forward strand.
TAAATCAGAACTCTTTTCATATCATCTTCCTGCAATTAAGTCGTCACGAATTGTCTTTGTTAACTCTATAATGCCGAGTAACTGCTGATCGGTCATTTCAACAACACTCTCTTCATGCTGTATTACTGTGAGCCGGCCATCTACCTCAATGGCCTCGGGTTCACCAAGAGTGTAGGTTATCTTTATATCCCTGTATTTTTCCCTGAGATTCTCCATCTTTTCGCATAGCCTTGTATAATCCCGGCTGCTGGTGCAATAGGGTTTAAGGAGCATTATCAGGTCGTTCAGGATAATTTTCTGTTCACCTATCCTGTTTTTCAGGATGTCATCGGGGTAGTGCCTGACTACCTGTGTTGCGAGATACTGGGCTTCAATCCATACGCCGGTTATCATCAGGGCAGAGAGGTGTCCGCGCTGTCCCTCGCGGAGATATTCATCAATATGGTTGTATGATTGTACCGAAATGAATAGCAGGGAGTCGATGTTTGACCTGCCTTCCGACAGCCGCTTAATGGTTTCAAAGTCGAAGAACTGACCAACCCTTATACCGTCGGCAAGCTTTTTAATTGACTGAAGTACTTCAACCGAGTTGCCGGTTCTTTCATACATGTTGAGGTAACCCAGGTCGGCGCCATAGATTCCCAGTTTTAGGGCTTTCTCAAAGTTGGTGCTGAGACGGTCGACATCGCGGGTTGAAGCGAGGTATTCGGGTGAGAACGGAACACTCAGGGATTGCAGTATTGCAGAAATCTCAACCGGCGACGACATGTTCCTCACAATGTCATCGATGGCTTCATCGCTCAGCTTTTCAGCATCAGAAATGGAGAAGGTATCAGCGTCGGGAAAGACAAACTGTGTGTTGCGGCCTGATTTTTCCTTGCAGGAACCAATGATTATTCCTGAAAGTAATACCAGTATGAGAAAGCGGTTTCCCATATTGCTGACTGTTGATTATAAACAAAAATATGAATTTTAGTAATCTAACCTGCATTATTCAT
>VGGM01000078.1 GCA_016868515.1 Bacteroidota bacterium
TGACAGACGGCTGGGTGATTAACCTTGGCAACGTTCGTGAATTCAGCCTTAACAGACAGGGATCGCTTCTTGCCTATACGGTTGATGCAACGGCCCGAACAGGCAACGGGCTATATCTGTTTGAGGTTGCCACACAGCGAATAAGGCCGCTCGACACCGATACTCTTGAGTACAGCCAGCTGACATGGGACGATGATATGCTCACAAGGCAGGAGTGGGGTACCAAGGGAACAGCTCTTGCTGTCCTGAAGGGGTATACCGATGAGAAGCAGCTACAGCGCATAAACAGGGTTGTGGTTATAAGAAATGTGAATACACCAAAGCAGATGCTGACGGCATATTCACCTGCAGCTGGTTCAGGCTTTCCTGAAGGATATGTGATAAGCGAATTCGGGAGTCTTACATTCACACTGAACAACAGCGGGATTATGTTTGCAATGAAAGAGCAGTCGCCGCGGGTAAGGATGAGCCGCGACACGATTGCCAACGTCGATGTGTGGCACTATGCTGACGAACGCATACAGTCGGTACAGATGATTCAGGCAAATTCCGAACGCCGGTCAACCTACAGGGGCATTCTATGGTTCGATAATATGAGGGTGGTGCAACTGAACGATGACAATATGCGGAGCATTACAATGAACAGGGAGGGCACCACCGGACTGGGCCGCGATCCGAAACCCTACATCTCCGACACAAACTGGGGTGGTGCAGCAAGCGACTTTTACATTGTTGACGGTAGAACCGGAGCCCGCACCCTTGTTGGAAAGGGCATTGCGCGGGCGATGGGCATGTCGCCCGACAGCCGTTTTTTCCTCTGGTTCAGCAATGGCCATTTTCATCTTTACGATGTAGCCCGCCGCACAACCTCCAATATTTCGGAAAAGGTGCAGGTAAGCTTCTTTGACGATGAGGAAGACCATCCCTACCCGAACCCTTCATATGGTTTCGCAGGATGGTCGAAGGACGGCAAATCGGTGGTGGTTAACCACAAGTTTGACCTCTGGTCTCTTAATACTGACGGAACCGGTGGCCAGAATCTCACCGGAAACCATGGAACTGAAAACAGCATCGTGTACCGGCTTATGCGAACCGACGATGACCGGTTTATTGACCTGAAGCTGCCTCTTCTTCTTACTGCGTACGGCGAATGGACAAAGATGACGGGCTACAGCAGGCTCGTTACGGGGAAGGCCCCGCAAACCCTGGTATATGAAGACGCCAGCCTGTCGAGGGCAACAAAGGCGCGCAAAGCGGATAAATACATATTCACCAGGCAGACATTTGCCGATTTTCCCGATTACTACGTCAGCAGCGGCAATTTCAATGACATGAAGCGCATCACCGATGCCAATCCCCAGCAGACCGGATATGCATGGGGAAGAAGCATTCTCAGGGATTTCCGCAACAGCAAGGGAGACAGACTGCAGGCAACTATAACTCTGCCAGCCAACTACGAACCCGGCAAGAGATACCCCACAATGGTCTATTTCTACGAAAAGATGTCGCAGAACCATCACAGCTATTCCATGCCGGCATACGACGACCGCCCCCATTTTTCAGCCTACGCCAGTGACGGCTACCTTATTGTCCGTCCCGATATGAAATACTATGAGGGACAGCCGGGATGGAATGCGCTTGACTGCCTTACAGCAGCAGTGAAAATGGTGATAGACGAAGGACTGGCTGACCCTGACCGTATTGGTCTCCAGGGCCACAGCTGGGGTGGTTACCAGTCATCTTTCGTGGTTACACAGACCGATATCTTTGCATGTGTCGTTACGGGCGCCCCGGTTACCAACCTCACCAGTATGTACAATATCCTTTATAAAAACTCAGGAACCAACAACCATGGAATAATGGAGACCGGCCAGGTGAGAATGGGCAAGAGCCTCTTCGATGACTTTGAGAACTACGCAGCGCAATCGCCCGTTTTCCAGGCAGCAGGAATCAAAACCCCGTTCATGATACTTCACGGAACCGAAGATGGCGCAGTTGACTGGTCGCAGGGACTCGAGTTCTATAATGCAGCGCGCCGTCTTGGCAAGGAGGTAATTCTGTTATCCTATCCCGGAGAGAACCACCATCTTGCAGTTGAAAACAATTCGAAGGACTTCCTGCTCAGAATGAAGCAATACTTCGACCATTACCTCAAAGGAAAACCGGCGCCCGGGTGGATGATAAAAGGGGTGCCCTTCATTGAGAAACCTTATGACATTGCACGTTAATTGAATTTATAAACCCCGGACATTATGAAGCATATCAGATATTTTTTCGCAGTTCTGTTTCTGACTGCCGCGGTAACCGGCTGTGCAGTTAAAGAACCGGCAATGGTGTTCCCGGCAGAAGATTGGGAAAGATGGGAATCGGTTAAGAAGGCCGGTTATGATCTTAAGGCCATTCCTGAAATATTGAAGTTCGTTGAGGACAGCATGAATACTTCTGCTCTTATGGTTACGGTTTACGGCAAGGTTTTGCTTGAATACGGCGATATTGAGCAGATCAGCTACCTGGCCTCGGTACGCAAGAGCATACTGTCGATGCTCTACGGTATTTATGTCGATAACGGAACCATCAACCTCGACCTTACCCTTGAAGATCTCGGTATGGATGATATAGGCGGATTGCTCGCGGTTGAGAAGCAGGCGAAGGTGCGTCATCTCATCGCAGCCCGATCGGGTGTGTTTCATCCCGCTTCAAACAGCGGTGATGACCTTGCCAGCGCCCCTGAGAGAGGATCGGTTGAGCCGGGCACCTATCAGCTTTACAGCAATTGGGACTTCAACGCAGCGGGAGGTGCTTTTGAACTTATGACAGGCAAGAACATTTACGATGCGCTTGAGGAGCACCTTGCCATACCTTTGCAGATGCAGGAGTGGGACAGAAGCATCCACCGCAAGTCAGGGAATCTCAGGGTCTCACAGTACCCTGCCTACCATATTAACCTCTCTACCCGTGACATGGCCCGTATCGGTCACCTCATGCTCAATATGGGCAACTGGAACGGTAACCAGATCATTCCCGAAGCATGGGTGGTTGAATCAACCAGCAGGATAACTCCCCTTGAGGAGATGAATCCGCCCCGGCGCCGCAGCGGTTATCTCGCTTATGGTTATATGTGGTGGATATATGCAGGAGAGAAGTCAGACGGACCATGGAAGGGAGCCTATACCGGCAGAGGAGCCGTTGGCCAGTGGATAACGGTGGTTCCCGAACTCGGTATGGTTATTGCCCACAAGACAGTGCCCGGCACCGGAGGTTCAACTGATTGGCCGGAATATGACAAGCTGCTTACCATGATATTTGATGCAAAATCGAGATAACAGACACACCTGCCTGCTGCTCGCGGGTATATACAACCAGGTGGCACTTACAGGCCGCCGGGGGTAAGGCTTACCCGGGACTGAAAACTATCCTTGCCGAATTTGCCTGCCCGAAGAACTTGCCGGCCAGCTTCTTTATATCAGCGGGCTTAAGATTGTTAAGCATATTCTCATAGTTGGAGGGATCGTTGTTGTCGATTCCGGTGTAGTACCATGCATAAATGGTATTGCTCCAGTAACGGTTGTGAAGCTTCGACTCTTCACGGTTCTTCAGCAGGTTACTGATTGCCTTTTCGAACTTTTCGTTGTCGGGCCCGGAAACCGTCAGCCTGTCAATTTCGCTGTAGATTACAGATGCAAGCTCGTCGGCCCTGGCCGGATCGCAGTCGAACATAATCAGTGCACTGGCGTTCTCATATGGTCTCATCTGCGATGATATGTTCATTGAAACACCATAGGTTCCTCCCTCTTCTTCCCTTACCTTTTCGGTGTAAACCATTTCGAGAATATTCTGGATAACCTTCAATCCAAGGTTGTTATAGGAGTTGTACTTCATTTTACCTGAGAAACTGATATATACCGAAGCCTTTGGCACCGCAAGGGGAAGTGTTATGTTACGCGTGATCGTGCCCTCGGGATGGCGTACTTTCCTGTCGGTCCACTGATCCTTCCTGGGTGACGAAGAGAGGGAACCTATATATTTTTCTACCAGGGGTTTCACTTCGTCCTCCTCAATATTGCCAACTATTATAAATGTGAATTCACCTGCATTCACGAATCTGTCGGCATAAATCTCGGTTATCTGGTCGAATGATACTTCGCCAAGGAGCCCGGGCGACAGCAAAATAGTTCTCGGGTTATTGGAAGTGAGAATTTTTGACAATGAGTCCTGCATTATCTTCGAAGGGTCATTGGCCATACTGGTGATATAAGAAAGATACCTCGACATAATGGCATTGTGCGCATCCCTGTCGAACCGCGGTTTTTCGAACTTCAGCCAGAGCAGCTGAAGCATTGTTTCAAAATCGCGCGGGGCAGCCGATCCGTTGAACCCCTCGGTAAGTTCGCCTAGGCTTATGGAGAGGGAAGCCTGCTTGCCCGAAAGCATTTTCTGCAATGTAATATTGTCGAAGTCGCCGGTGCCGTAAGCATCAATTATCATTGGCATGAAAGAAGCTGAAGGGAGCATGTCGGTATCATACACCGAGGTTCCCCCGAAGCTGAAGGCACTGAGCGTCACATTATCCTTGTCATAATCGGCCTTTCTGAATATAACCCTGGCATTATTTGAAAGAGTCCATTCCACTGCCCCGAAACGGTCAATCCTCTTGGATCCTACCACTTTCCCCGGTGCAGGTTGCTCCTCTATGAGGTTCTCAGCCACCTCGGTGTCGACATAAGGGGTTATCTGTGAAGATGTTACATCAGAAATAACCTCGTTGAACTCTTCTTCGGAAAGATGACTGATTCCCTCTCCTTCGGGGCCCATAACCATTAGCACCCTGTTGCCCGAGGTCATAAGCGACCGGTATTTCTGGTTAAGATCCATCACGGTTATACCGGGCATAATTGCATGGATGAATTCATTCTCGAAGTCAATTGAATTCATTGGCTCTCCTGTAAGGAAATATTCCTGCATAACCTCTATGTATGATTCGTTATGGATTTTATCCTTCTGCCTGTAGTAGGTTTCGAATGAAGTCAGATATTCGGCTCTGACCCTGTCGAGTTCACCCTGGGTGAATCCGAAGCGCCTTACTTTTTCGGCTTCGCGGTATATTGCTTCGAGGGCGGTGCGCTCGGTTTCGGGCCTGCAAGCAGCAGAAATGTAAAATGTATTATATCCGCGTACAAGTGCAGAAGAGCCTATCATGCCTGCAATAAACGGAGGATTGCCCTTCTGAAGCAGTTCATCGATTCTTGCCGAGATGGCCGAATTCATCAGACTGGTCACAATCTGATCGCGCATGTAGCCAAGGTTTTTTCCTGAGGCCGGTGTGGCTTCGCGTTTTATGTAAATACTCAGCTGGGTTTGCGGAGCCTCGGTGTCGGTAGCCAGTACATATCGGGTTTCGTCGTGGTAAGGGACATTGAAAAATGGCCTTGCCGGAGGATCATCCACCGGTATGAGTGCCGAGAAGAGATCAACAATCTTCCTCTCCATCTCGTCGGCATCAAAATCGCCCACTACTGCAATTGCCTGCAGATCGGTCCTGTACCATTTATGATAAAAATCCCTGAGTGTTTCAGGGCTGAAGGTTTTAATGACATCGATATCGCCAATTACATCGCGTACCGCATACTTTGATCCGCCCAGCAGTACCGGAAGGAATTTGCCCTGCATGCGGAATGAAGCGGTTCTTCTTGTCCTCCACTCTTCAGTTATTACACCTCTTTCAGCTTCAATTTCACCGGGTTCAAGCAGAATGAAATCTGACCAGTCGTGCAGTATTAGCAGGCAGGTATCGATAAGCCCGGGCTTATCGACCGGTACGTCAGAGAGATTATATACCGTTTCATTGTGGGTTGTATAGGCATTAATATTCCTGCCGAAGGCGACCCCATGCTTCTCGAGAGTGCTGATGACAGCCTTTCCGGGGAAGTTTTTAGTGCCGCTGAATGCCATATGCTCGAGAAAATGTGCCAGTCCGTTCTGGCTATCCTCTTCGAGCAGCGCCCCGACGTTCTGTATTAAATAGAAGCTGGCCCTATTCCCGGGTTCGCGGTTATGCCTGATAAAATATGTCAGACCATTTTCGAGCCTGCCTGTTCTGATAAGCGGGTCGGCAGGGATTGGTTGTGAAAGATCGGGTTGCGTGAAAGCAACCGCAGAACCAAGAAAAAACAGTAAAAACAGGAAGATGCTATCGATTGTCCTCATGGCTTCTAAAGATGTATTTTATGGAATGCAGCGTTTTTGCCGGTCGGGCAGGGATTGTTGTCAGAACAACCCGTGGAGCTCGGCATTGATTTTATCGATCACTTCGCTAAGGTGGTCCCTGTTGTCGGGGAAATCATAATGGTCGGCTTCGACAATCAGCAACCGGCCGGCTGTGTATGACTCAATCCATGCCTCGTACCTTTCGTTCAGCCTTTTCAGGTAATCAATCCTGATTGACGATTCATACTCCCTGCCTCTTTTCTGTATCTGGCTAACGAGTGTGGGAACCGAGGCCCGGAGGTAGAGAAGCAGGTCGGGCGGCTTAACAAGTGAACTCATCAGTTTGAACAGGGTAAGATAGTTGTCGAAGTCGCGTGTCGACATCAGCCCCATTGAGTGAAGGTTCGGGGCAAATATGAAGGCATCTTCGTATATGGTACGGTCCTGTACAATGGTTTGTTCTGACTTCTTTATTTCGAGTATCTGGCTGAACCGGGAGTTCAGGAAGTAGATCTGAAGGTTGAACGACCAGCGTTGCATGTCCTCATAAAAATCGTTGAGGTAGGGATTGGTTTCAACATCTTCGTAATGCGGAATCCATCCGTAATGTTTTGCCAGCAGCCCGGCAAGGGTGGTTTTTCCCGAACCAATGTTCCCTGCAATTGCTATATGCATATTATGAACGGGTTAGATTTTGTAAAATTCAAGTTTAAAGCTAAGTAATTATTCCGGCAATCCTGTAGAAATCTTCAATATATTCCCGGGAATTTGACAATCTGGGTATCTTGTTCTGACCGCCCATTTTGTTTTTCAGCCTGAACCATTGCATGAACGAACCCTTGGGCACTGCCCTTATTACCGGAGATACCAGTGTAATGTTGTCAGATCGTTTTGCCTCATAATCGGAGTTGATTTTCTGCAATTCACGGTCG
>VGGM01000079.1 GCA_016868515.1 Bacteroidota bacterium
ACTTTATTGAGGCAAATATTGAAGGGTTAAAAAAGGAGCTGAGAGCTGCACGCGAAAAGACAAGAGGAGTTATTGGGGTTAACATAATGGTGGCTATGTCAAACTTTGCCGAACTTGTGCATACGGCAATCTCCGAAAAGGCCGACATTATTTTCTCAGGCGCGGGATTACCGCTCGACCTGCCAAAGTTTCTTAAACCGGAAAGCACCACACGGCTTGTGCCTATCATATCGTCAGGCCGCGCAGCCCGGCTTATCTGCGAAAAATGGAAAACGATTTACAACTACCTTCCCGACGCCTTCGTGGTTGAGGGACCAAAGGCCGGCGGTCACCTTGGGTTTAAAAGGGACAATATCGGTGATTCACACTTCTCGCTCGACGAACTGGTTCCTGAGGTGGTGAAGGAAGTTAAGCCCTTCGAGGAGAAGTATGGTGTTGCAATACCTGTCATTGCAGCCGGTGGAATATATACCGGAGAGGAGATGTACAACATAATGCAGAAGGGGGCAAGCGGAGTTCAGCTCGGAACAAGATTCGTAACCACAGAGGAGTGCGACGCCTCAACAGAATTCAAGCAGACATATATCGACGCCACCGAAGAGGATATTGAAATAATCCAGAGCCCGGTGGGAATGCCTGGCAGGGCTGTGAATAACCAGTTTCTCGAGAAGGTGCGGCAGGGCCTGAAAAAGCCCCTGAAATGCCCTTTCCAGTGTATAAAAACCTGCGATGTCTCAAGCAGTCCTTACTGTATCATAACGGCACTATACAATGCCTACAGGGGGAATATGAAAAGCGGATATGCCTTCGCCGGCAGCAATGCCTATCTGGCCGATAAAATCACAACCGTGAAAGAGGTGTTCAATGACCTCAAAGCAGGATTTAATGAGGCTATGAGGCGCTCAGCCATAAAATAACCTTGATGGTTCAGGGTTCACCCGGCAAGCCTCTTTACCATTCCCCTGAACACTATTGCATGAAATGGCAGCACGGAATACCAGTATAGCCGGCCCCATAGCCCCAGGGGCCTGAAGGTGGCAGTCTGGTACAGTTTGCCTCCTTTAACACTGAATTCAAGCCATGCCTCGCCCGGTAACCTCATCTCGGCAAAGAGCAGCAGCCGCCCCTCCTCCTTCGAAGCATATAATACCCTCCAGAAATCGAGTGCATCGCCCGGAGAAATCTCTGTCATGCTGCGCCGGCCCCTCCGCAGCCCGACTCCTCCGCAGAGTTTGTCAACGAAGCCTCTCAGCCGCCATAGCCAGTTGACATAGTACCAACCGGTCGATCCGCCGATAGCCCATATTCTGGCTATCGTCGCCTCCCTGTCATTAACCCCGGCAACCCTCTTGTCATAATAGCACCCGAATTCCGGAACCTTCATCACGGCATCGATCCCATTCTCAAGTATACGGCTTGAAAGGGCTCCCGTCCAGCTGTAGGCCGCACCACCCGATCCGTCATCCCGGAATGCTGCAGTTACTGCCTCTTCGTAGCTGAGGAGCCTCACAGGCAGTACTTTCTGCAGATTGTTATCACCGCATACCACCTCAATCTTCATGCTGTGAACAAGGTTCACGGCCAGCTTGTAGCTGGTCGATGTTATAAAATAGAGCCAGTAGGAGGAGAGTCTTGGTGTCATTACGGGAACCACATATATTCGTCGCCTGAGATTCCGCACCCTCGCAAACCCGAGCAGCATCTCACGATAGGTAAGTATATGGGTTCCGCCAATGTCGAAACTTTTGCCAAACGTATCCTCATTCAGCAACACCAGCGAAAGATATTCCGTTACATTGCTGACGGCTATGGGCTGGCATCTTGTGTTCAGCCACCGTGGGGCAACCATTACAGGCAGTTTCTCAACCAGGTCGCGGATAATTTCAAACGATGCACTTCCCGAACCTACTATTATGCCTGCCCTCAGCGTTGTGAGACTGTACCGGCCTCCGGTCAGAATCACCTCAACAGCCTTTCTTGAACCAAGATGTTTCGACAGCTTCTCAGTGTTGACAATGCCGCTCAGATATATCACCTGCTTCACCTTCGTTGCACTGAGTGCCGCAGCAAAGTTAATGGCCGACTCCCTCTCAAGCACATCAAAATTGTCCATCGAGGCCGACATTGAATGAACAAGATAATAGGCGGCATCAATATCGTAAGGGATGGAGGAGAGCGTCTCCTTTTTCAGGAAGTTGACCTCAATCACATGCACTTTACTCTTGCCATATGCTGAAATATCAAACCTCCTTCTGTCACGTACACAACAGAACACCTCATGCCCCGATGCAAGAAGCGACGGAAGCAGCTTCCTTCCAATATAACCCGTAGCCCCTGTAAGAAGTATCTTCAAATCAGCACTCCTCCCTAAAAAGTAAACAATATCCCTACTCCTGGTGCCATCCCCTGTACCTTGCAACCTCTACCTTTTACCCTGCACCCTGTACCCTTCTACGCCCTTTATGTCCCCTACGTCCCCTACGCCTTTACGCCTTTACGCCCTTTTCCCCTGCACCCTGCACCCTGCACCCTGTACCCTTCTACGCCCTTTATGTCCCCTACGTCCCCTACGTCCCCTACGTCCCCTACGCCCTTTCCTTACACCTTCTCACTATTTCCCTCGCCAGCAGCTCAGTAGGGTTAACAAGCTCCATCCTTGTATCTTTCCTCCTCATACTCAGCGGTATCTCGGTGCACCCCATAATTACAACATCAATACCCTTCTCCTCAAACTGACCTGCCACACCCTGCAGCAACTGCCTGTTCCTTCTGCTCTTCTCGTACCGCGGCCCGGCCTTGATCCCTTTCACCCCGTAAACAGCCTCCATAACATCGTTTATTCCGCTCCCGGAAGGCGACAAAATCTCCACACCAAACCTCTTTCCCGTCTCCTGGTAAATGCCTGTCTTTGCCGTTCCCGATGTCGACAGTAGTCCCGCAACCCTTACCCCGCTGGCAGACAGGTGCCGAACCGTCACCTCAATCATGTCAATCAGTTCAAAACCCATCTCGGCAGCCATCGGCCGCAGAAAATGATGAGCAGTGTTGCACGGACAGGCGATGAAATCAGCGCCGGCGTTCATCAGCAGCCTCACCGACCCGGCCAGCAGAGGTACCGGAGAGGCGCCCCCCTGCAACAGATGCTCGGTGCGGTCGGGTATCTGCGGGTGGTTGTCAACTATCAGCCTCACATGATCCTGGTCCCTGCGCGCCGGAGTATTCTCAATAATATCCCGCATCAACTGCACCGTCGCACTGGGCCCAACTCCGCCAATAATCCCGCATATCTTCATCCCTGTTCTGCTCGTCATCTCTTGTTCGGGGGAACCGGGGTTTCCCGGTAACACGAAGGCATAAACTATATTATACGATAAATCTTCATTATCTGTTGCAATATCTTCTCAAAGTCGATCCCCAGATCAATAAGCATTCCCGTACGAACATCAAACACCCATCCGTGAACCTCAAGCTTACGTTCCTTCCAGGCCTTCTGAACATCCGGAGTCTTAATAACATTGACGCACTGCTCCTGAACATTCAGCTCAACCAGCCTCTTGTAGCGAGCTTCCTCATCGTCAATTGCATCAAGTTCGGACTGATGCAGCCTGTATACATCCCTTATATTCCTCAGCCACGGATTTAGCAGACCCAGATCGGCCGGGTGCATGGCCGACTTGACACCCCCACAGTAATAATGACCGCAAACAACCACATGCTTAACCTTCAACTGGCTCACAGCGTAGTCAATAACCGACATCGCACTCAGATCGGTGTTCGGAACCATGTTGGCAATGTTACGGTGAACAAATACCTCACCCGGCTGAACCCCCATTAACTCCTCGGCCGAAACCCTGCTGTCTGAACAACCAATGTAAAGAACTTCAGGATTCTGCCCCTTCGATAGCTTCTCAAAATAAGAGGGATCAAGCCTCAGCTTCTCCTCAACCCATTTCCTGTTACCGGCGAAAATAGTTCCGACATCCATACTCTTCCCGCTAAAGCTTCCTGAACGGAACATTGCTGGCCCTCGATACACTTACCCTGAACCCGGTAATCCTCCCCCGCCTGTCACGATCAAATTCATAGGTTCCGTTGCTAACCGATCTGAAGGCATCCTGACCTGTCGGGTTCAGCCTGAAGGTGTCCCCGGCCTTACGGTATACCCATAACTCACCGTTCCGCACCTCAAGTTTGTAAGTTACGTCCACATCCTCACTGTAGTACGAACCGGCATATTCACTCATGGCTGCAGTCGGAACAAACGGCCCATCCCCCGGTACAGCAACCGTCATCCGCGCCCCGGGGACAGGTCGCCCGAGGAATATCGATGCTATGTTCCGACCGGCTCCGGCAGGGTCAAACGAAGCATAATTGCTCAGTATCGCAACCGATAGCTTCTTATCGGGGTACCATGCCAGCCACGCCCGGTAGCCGCCGGTCGCTCCGCTGTGACTTATCTCGTCAAAACCATTCCATTCCCCTATCATAAGCCCCGCCGCATAACCCGCCGACCGCCCGCTGGTGAGCATCCCAGGCTCAACCCGCAGTCTGGCAATCTCGCCGGTGAATATCTCAGGCGTCTCCAGTAACCGGTTCCACCGTAATAAATCGGCATTTGTCGTTAATAACCCGCCAGGCCCGTGTACATTCTCGTTCGGCATGTTTTGAAGGAACCTCATCTGATTCCCCGAATAGGCAACGGCCCTGCGCTTTACTATCTCCCTCTGGTCAGACCGCCAGCGGGTATCTTTCATGCCCAGAGGTTCAAACAACCTCTCAATGGTAAACTGCTCAAGGGTCTTGCCGGTGATTCTCTCTACTATCAGAGCCTGTAGTACATAGTTCGAATTACTGTATGAGTACTGGCTCCCCGGAATAAAATTCAGGCTCTTCTGCCTGAAAATAATATCAAAACTCAAATCCTGGGTATATACCCTGGTCGTCCTCGGCCATCCTGTGATACCATACAGCGAACCCCAGTCCTTCAAACCGCTGGTGTGACTGAAAATGTGCCTGATAGTTATGGGAGTTCCGTAGTCGGGCAACTCAGGAACATATTTCCTTACGTCATCATTCACCGAAAGCTTCCCTTCCTGAATCAGCAGCAGCATGGCAGCAGCCGTAAACTGCTTCGATACCGAGCCCGCCTCAAATACTGTTTCAGTCGTGTTCGGAACCATGTGCTCAAGATTCGCTATACCAAACGCCTTGTTGTATATTACCTTCCCGTCCCTCTCAATGGCTACCGCTACCCCGGGCATGCCATTGTGGTACTGTGCAAATAACTCGTCAATAGCACGAAGGGTATCAGCACTTTGCCCTGAAATACCCTGAACAACAGCAATATACAGAAATACCGCCGTCAGAAGAAAGCTCCTTTTCATATGTCAGTTATTTTTGGTTCTCAGGGGATAAATCTATACTTTTTTTCGATAGCTGCGCGACAACTCATATTTGCAACCAGTAACTCGCTGCCTGCCCCTGAAAAGAAACCCTCCTATTCCAGTGACGGCTCTCGGCGGCTGTTTACCGGCACCCAAAACCTGAAAAGACTGCCCCGGCCATATTCCGATTCAACCTCTATCCGGCCTCCGAGCATCTCAATATAGGCCTTTACTATCGATAGTCCCAGCCCCGAACCCTCGTGAGGCCGCGTGTTCGAAAGATCGGCCTGTACAAACCGGTCAAATATCACTCCTACCCTGTCAGGCTTTATGCCGATTCCTGTGTCGCGTACGAAAAATACCATCTGATCACCCTCAGGGTAATTGCCGAATTCTATCTCCCCGGAAGGAGTGAATTTAATTGCATTCTTAAGAAGGTTTGAAACTATACCGTCAAGTTTAACCTTATCGGTGCGGATTATGCCATTGTTCTCATCATCCCTCATCGACAGCCTGAAGTTCAACCCCTTCAGTCTGGCCTGCTGCAAAAAGAAAGCATGATAGTATTTCATGGTCTCCCTTATTCTTACTTCCGAAATGAAAACACTCATCTCCCTTGCTTCAATCTTCGATATCTCAATAATGTCGTTAATCGTGTCCATCAGCCTCTCTCCGCTGCGGCTGACAATATCGAGATAGTTGCTCTTGTTCTCCTCCGATAGCTCGGGTAACCTCAGTAACTCAAGAAAACCCAGTATCCCGTTCATCGGCGTCCTTATCTCATGGCTCATGTTGGCAAGAAACGCAGACTTAAGCCTGTCGCTCTCCTCTGCCTTCTCCTTGGCCCTTATCAGCTCCAGCTCGGCCAGTCTCTTTTGTGTTACATTCCTGCCATAAAGTGAGGCCCCTGTAACCTTGCCGTCTACCATTATCGGATTCATGGATACCTCAATGAAAACCGGGTTGCCTCCAAGGTCTATCCTGTCTTCAAAAACGAAATGCTCATTGGTAAATGTGCGGTCGTACCTGCTTTTCCAGAGATCCCTCAGCTGTTCAGGCAATGCCTCAATAATATTCGTTCCAATGCCAAGCTGCACCCCGAAGGTTTCCATGAAGGCGCTGGCAAATACCTCGTTTACATACTGTATCTCGTAGCTGGTATTAACAGACCAGATACTCTCCAGCGAGTTTTCAATTATTGCCTTGAGGTTTGCCTCGCTTTCCCTGATTTTCCTCTCAGCTCTGCGCCTCTCAGTTACGTCGCGTACAATTGCCTGAATGTAAATCTCGGTATCCTGCTCAAACCTGCTCAGCGAAACCTCCGCCACGAAATTCTCACCTCCCTGTCTGTAGTGTGTCCACGAAAACCGCTGCGGTATACCCTCTAATGCCTTGCCAATAATGCTCCTGGCCTTCTCCTCTGAAGGCTTTCCGTCTGCCTGTAACGGTGGACTCAATTCCCAGGGCGAACGGCCAATCAAATCCCTCTTCCTCTCAAACCCGTACATCTCAACCGCCATCCGGTTGCAGTCTGCAAACAACCCCTCATCCAGAATCAGAATAGCATCGTTCGCTCCTTCGAACAGGTTACTGTACATCTTTTCCCTCTTCTTCAGAGCCGCTTCAGCGTTCATCCGTTCTGTAATATCCTCAAGTATCCCGTCAAAGTGATCCGGCATACCGGTTTTGTCAAAAATCA